>JAZSBJ010000028.1:0-2183 GCA_045602305.1 Eubacteriales bacterium
GGTGGGGCGGCAGTTGGCGCTTGCCGTCATCAATAACGTCATTTGCGCGTCCGAGGAAGAATGCTCGGTGGCGCTCGACCTTTTGACGCTTGACCTCTACGAGGGACGGGCGAGCTTTTTAAAAAGCGGTGCCGCGGCGTCCTTCGTTTACCGCGACGGCGCGCTTTTCCGCATTCGCTCGCGCACAATTCCCCTTGGACTTTTGCGGATCGTGGACAGCGAGGAAGCGAGCTTTGAGGTGCGCGAGGGGGATGTCCTCGTGCTTTTGTCAGACGGCGTTTTGGGAGAAAGCGAGGACGGAAGCTGGCTTAAGGAGATCCTCGCGTCAAGGCTCGACACCGCCGCGCTTTCCCGTGCCATCGTCGAGGAAGCCGAAAGGAGAGGGGCGTCGGGGGACGATAAAACGGCGCTCGTTTTGCGCGTCACCGCCAAAAGAGAAAAATAAAAAAGGACGGGCAAAACCCCAAAAAAGCCTTGACACATCCCCCCGTTTCGTGGTATGATAAAATATAATCTAAATCTAAACTTCAGTGAAGCGAGGGACGGAAGATGATCAAGGTAGAAAAATTTATGGCGATGAACTTTGAAAACGCCATTCGCGGCGCGCGCAACCCGATGAACAGCTGGGAGCGCTCGGACAGCTATTACGACGAGAACGGCAACTACGTTCTCGGGGAAAACGACCTTTCGCTTGCCGTGCGTCTTGCCCGTGCAGGCAGTGACCACCGCAAATATTTGCGCCAGATCTTCGTTACCGTGGACATCACGGCGCCCTTGTATTGGTGGAAGGAATTTGACACCTACAAGGTGGCGACGGTGGCAAACTCCACCTCGACGATGCACAAAATTCAAGCCAAGGAGTTCACGCGCGAGGATTTCTCCTGCGACCGTATGAGCGATAAGGCGCTTGCGGCGCTTGACGCCCTCATCGCGGTGCTTGAGGAGCAAAGACAAAAGTACCTTGAAACCAAGGAGCGCGTGTATTGGGACGATATGATCCAACTGCTCCCCTCGTCCTACCATCAGCTCCGCACCGTGACGATGAACTACGAAACGCTCGTCAATATCTACTATGCAAGACGCCATCATAAGCTCCCCGAATGGCACGTGTTCTGCGACGCGATTATGACGCTCCCCTACGCGCACGAGCTGATCGCCGTCAAGGACGAGGAGTAAAGAACCCTTAAAGGAGAAGCTATGGCAGACATTTTTTCTCTGTTCCGCAAGATCGAGCGTGAGAGCGCGCATACGCCCATCACCCATCTTATCGTGGGACTTGGAAACCCCGGCGAAAAATACGAGGGAACAAGACATAACGCAGGCTTTCTTGCTTTGGACAAGATCGCCGCTGAAGCAGGCGCGACGGTGTCGCGCCTGCGTTTTCGCGCAAAAACGGGAGAGGGGACCATCGCGGGAAAGCGCGTTTTGTTCCTAAAGCCCGAAACCTATATGAACGCCTCGGGCGAGGCGGTCGCCGAGGCGGCGTCCTTTTACAAGATCCCGCCCGAAAATATTATCGTTTTTTGTGACGACATCAGCTTTGCCCCCGGCAGAGTCCGTATCCGCAGAAAGGGAAGCGCGGGCGGGCACAACGGACTCAAGAGCATCATTTCTTGCCTTTCGTCGGACGCCTTCGTGCGATTTAAGCTGGGCGTTGGCGAGCGCAAGGACAAGACGGCGGACCTCGCCGATTTCGTGCTTTCCCGCTTCTCCTCTGCCGACCGCGAGGCGCTCGACGCCTTGATCGACCGCCTTCCCTTGGCGCTCGAGATGTGGCTTTCGGGCAAGGAAGAGGAAGCACTCAACCAATTTTCCAAGTGATTATGTAAACAAAAGATAGCAAAGGAGGGGAAAATGCGGTTCATCACCCGTGCGATCACGCACGACAGGGAATTTAAGCAGGCGATGCTGACGCTTGGCGAGCAGTATACGGCGCGCGTTCCCCTGCCTATCAGCGCATCCGGTCTTTCGGACGGAACGCTGGAAGCGTTTCTCGTCGAATCCTGCCGCGCTGCGGCGGGCTTTTCTCCCCGACCGCGCCTCATTTTCGTGCGCGAAGAGCGAGAGGGGCGTGCGCTTGCCGCCACGCTTTCCGAGGAAGGGCTTGCGGCGTGCTATTTTCCCTCGCGTGATTTTGTTTTTTCAAATATTACAGCTTCACACGACACCGAGCGCGAACGGCT
>JAZSBJ010000029.1:0-2514 GCA_045602305.1 Eubacteriales bacterium
GCACCATCGTCACCAATCCCCCCTACGGTGAGCGCCTCGGCACCAAGCAAGAGGCAGAGGCACTCTACCGAGAGATCGGCATCCATTTTTGCTCTCTTTCCCCTTGGCAGGTGTACGTTATCACCTCGCACGCGGGCTTTGAGCGCTTTTACGGCAAGCGCGCCGACAAGGTGAGAAAGCTCTACAACGGAATGATCCCTGCCTATCTCTACCAATATTTCAAAAAATAAAAGTATATTTTTCCCCGATTGCCACATACTTCTTTTGCAAGTATGTGGCATTTTTTTGCCTTCCGAAAGGTGGTTCGCTTTGAAAAATCTATCTTCCGATTACGGGGAAAATTTAATATACTTTAAGAAAATTCTTCGTCCCGGTACAAATTTCGACCTCATTTGCCGCGAGATCAAGGTGGCAGGACGGGACGCCGCCTTTTTTTACATTGACGGCTTCACCAAGGACGAGGTGATGCAAAAGCTTTTGCAGTACTTCATTGATATGAAAAGCATCGAACGCTCTCCCACTCCCGCCAAAGCCTTTGCCGCACGGCTTCCGTACGTCGAGGTGGACGTCGTATCGGACACCGAGCAAATTTTGACGATGGTGCTTTCGGGCGCGTCGGTGATGCTCTCCGCCCATTTCGGAAACGAGGCGATCGTCATAGACACCCGCACCTATCCCGCCCGTACCACCGAGGAGCCGAACGATGACCGCGTGATGCAGGGCGCGCACGACGGCTTTGTCGAAACGCTCATCTTCAACACTGCCCTCATTCGCCGCCGCATCCGCGATCCGCGCCTTTCGATGCGCTATTTCAACCTTGGCGGCGGCTCGCGCACCGACGTCGTTTTGTGTTATATGGAAGGCAAGGCAGACGGAAAGCTCGTGCGCTATTTGGAAGAAAAGCTGCGCTCCGTCCGACCCGAATCCATCACCCTCGGCATCCAAAGTCTTGCCGAGTGCCTCATCCCACGCCGCTGGTGGAATCCGCTTCCCAAGGCGCGCTATCTCGGTCGCCCCGACGCCGCCGCGGCGGAGCTTTTTGAGGGAAGAGTGCTTCTTTTGTGCGATACCTCTCCGCGCGTAATGGTGCTTCCCATATCCATCTTTGACTTTATGCAGGAAACGGACGATTTCTATCTTCCCCCCGTCACGGGATGCTATATGCGGCTTTTGCGCCATATCATCTTCACCCTTGCCCTCTATTTTATCCCCACGTGGTATCTGCTCCTCGACTACGCAAGCCTTTTACCCCCTTGGCTTTCGGTGCTGATCCCCAAGGAAGCGGGCGCGCTCCCGCTTCTCTTACAGCTTTACCTTGCGGAGTTTGCCGTGGACGGACTTAAGCTCGCCTCAATGAACACCCCCGATATGCTCACAAACTCTTTAAGCGTCATTGGGGGACTTATCCTTGGCGAATTCGCCGTCACCATCGGCTGGCTCTCGCCCGACGTCATCTTTTATATCGCGCTCGTTGCCATCGCGGGCTTCTCCCAGCAAAACCACGAGCTAGGCTACGCCTTTAAGTTTTTAAGAATGCTTTGGCTCGCCGCCACTGCCATCTTTGGACTGTGGGGATATCTTGCTTTTATCCCAATTCCCGTCATTCTTCTCTTAACAAACAAGACGCTCTCAGGCGGCAGAAGCTATCTCTATCCACTCATCCCCTTTCACGGGAAAGCGCTCCTTCGCCTCTTCCTTCGCCTGCCTAAAAAGGATTTTTCGGACAGTGGAGCAAAATAAAAAAACGCCGAGAAAGGGCGTTTCTCATAGGGATTTTTTAGAACATTATAAAAGAGTAGCAAATTTCTGCTACTCTTTTCATTTTTGCTTTGCAAAAAACACGACTTTGCTTGCAAAGTATAGTGTGCTACACTTTTGAATTTTTCCACAAGGATAACTGTTCGATAAATTGGAATTTGATGAAATTTAAACTACTCTTTCTTTTCTTCGTTTTCTTCATTTGCGTACTTTTTGAAAAAGTTTGACAACTGCTCGTCATAGCACCCGATAACACAAAATATCAATCCAAGTGGTACACCTATGATAAACAAGACATACCCAAAATCACCTTCGTACATAATTGCTCCCATTAACGCAATCATCAAAAAAGCGATGCCAAGCAACATTTTCTTTAGCCCTTTCATATTGTAAGATCTCCTTTCGTATTATTCAAGCAAACAAAAAGGAAGCCATCTTCGGATAGCTTCCGTAAATTCTATGTTCCTCCCAACATCTGTGTGTCGGGCATTCCTACGTTGGCATTATCCAAATCAGGTTCTCGGTCGAAGGTCACACCTTCCTCTCAGCCTGTATACAAGCTCCCGTTTTTCAGTTGTGAGTATATTATACACCTGTTTACAGAAAAAAACAAGTATATTTTGTGAATTTCTTCGAATTTGCTTTTCTTTGCTTCCTCCGACGCAAATTTTGAGGGCTGACGATTGTTTTCGTCAGCCCTCGGTTATTTACAGTATTACCTTAAATCCGATATGTGTTGCATCCTTCTTATACGCC
>JAZSBJ010000030.1:0-5627 GCA_045602305.1 Eubacteriales bacterium
AGCGGATGCCGCCGTTGACAACTGCCTGACGGCGAAGCGTGCTTTCGAAAAATTCCTTGGGGATACGAATATCCGTAAACACCTCAAGGTCGGGCTTCCAAGTGATGACGGTACCCGTTTTTTTCTTGTCGGCACGCTCAATGTCGCGCACCGAAAGCTCACTTGCGACCTCGCCCTTTTTAAAGTGGATCTCGGACACCTGCTTGCCGTTATAGGACGCGACGTGCATATATTCCGAGGAATACTGCGTCGCACACGCGCCAAGACCGTTTAAGCCGAGGGAATATTCGTACGCGCCGCCCTCGTCGTTGTTGTCGTATTTACCGCCTGCGTACAGCTCGCAGAAGATGAGCTCCCAGTTGAAGCGGTTTTCGGTTTCGTTGTAGCCGAGTGGCACACCGCGTCCAAAGTCCTCGACCGAGATCTCGTAGTCGCGGCGCACGGTGACAAGGATACGGTTGCCATACCCCTCTCGCGCCTCGTCGACCGAGTTTGCAAGGATCTCAAGAAAGGTGTGCTCGCACCCCTCAAGTCCGTCCGAGCCGAAAATGACGGCGGGACGCTTGCGGACGCGGTCTGCGCCCTTGAGCATTCGTATACTTTGCTCGTTATATTCCTCTTTCGCTTTGGTTTTTGCCATTCTTATGTCGTCGCTTTCTAAATTTGTTCTTCTTAATCCTTCGTCGTGCTTTCGCCGATCTTTTTGAAGAAGGACACCTCGTGAAGAGGCGCGTCGTAGGTTTCAAGGTATTGGAGCATCGGCTCGACCTCGGTAAACACCGCGAAGAGATTTAGCGAGGTTTCGTTCATAAACTCACCCGCAACCGTGTGGTCGAGCAGGGCGAGCATCAGGTCGTAATAGCCGTCCACGTTCAAGATGGCGATGGGCTTGTTGTGTCTGCCGAGCTGCTTTAGGGTGAGGATCTCAAAAAACTCGTCGTAGGTGCCGATGCCGCCGGGGGCAACGATGAAGGCGTCGCTTCTGCCCTCAAGGAGCTTTTTTCTTTCCCGCATATCGGGGGGAGAGATAAATTCGGTGCAATGCTCGTAAAGCACGCCGTCTACATTGAAGAAGGTGGGGGCAATGCCGAGAATGCTCGCACCCTCGACCGAGTCGGCACCGCGGGCAGAGGCGCCCATTACGCCCGAATTTCCGCCGCCAAACACGAGCGTGTGCCCACGCAGGGCGATCTGCTTGCCGACCTCAAAGGCGGCGTCGGTGTATTTCTTATCAATGGCGCGGCTGGACGCACCGTAAACGCATATATTCATAAGCACCTCCGTAAATTTAAGTTTGTGTTTATCTATTATATTATTATATCACCTTTCGTGCGTTTTTGCAATCCCAAAAAAGGAAAAATTTTCATTGAAAAGAAAGCGCGTGCAGAGAGAATGCTCTGCACGCGCAAAAACAGGTTATTTCTTGGGGATCAGCTTTTCCTTGCCGCCCATATAGGGACGGAGCGCTACGGGGATGCTCACCGAGCCGTCCTCACAAAGGTTGTTTTCAAGGAAGGCGATCAGCATACGGGGGGGAGCGACCACCGTGTTGTTGAGGGTGTGGGCAAGGTAGTTGCCCTCCGCGCCCTTGACACGGATCTTAAGACGGCGCGCCTGTGCATCGCCAAGGTTGGAGCAGGAGCCCACCTCAAAATACTTCTTTTGACGGGGCGACCACGCCTCAACGTCCACGGATTTGACCTTGAGGTCTGCAAGGTCACCCGAGCAGCACTCCAGCGTGCGAACGGGAATATCAAGCGAACGGAAGAGGTCAACGGTGTTCTGCCAGAGCTTATCGAACCACATAGGCGATTCTTCGGGCTTACAAACCACGATCATCTCTTGCTTTTCAAACTGGTGGATGCGGTAGACGCCTCTCTCCTCGATGCCGTGCGCGCCCTTCTCCTTGCGGAAGCAGGGAGAGTAGCTGGTGAGCGTTTGAGGAAGCGATGCCTCGGGAATGATCTGATCGATAAACTTACCGATCATCGAATGCTCCGAGGTACCGATCAAATAAAGGTCCTCGCCCTCGATCTTGTACATCATAGCGTCCATTTCGGCAAAGGACATTACGCCCGTTACGACGTCCGAACGGATCATAAAGGGGGGAATGCAATAGGTGAAGCCGCGGTCGATCATAAAGTCGCGGGCGTAGGAGATGACGGCAGAGTGCAGGCGCGCGATGTCGCCCATCAAATAATAGAAGCCGTTGCCTGCCACGCGGCGCGCGGAATCGAGATCGATGCCGTCAAAGCGCTCCATAATGTCGGTGTGATAGGGGACCTCGAACGCGGGCGTTACGGGCTCGCCGTACTTCTCTACCTCGACATTTTCGCTGTCGTCCTTACCGATGGGAACGGACGGATCGATGATGTTGGGGAGCGTCATCATAATCTTTTTGATCTGGGCTTCCAGCTCCTCGCACTTCTTCTCACCTGCCGCCAAGCGCTCTGCATTCTCGGAAACCTGCTTTTTCACCGCTTCGGCTTCCTCGCGCTTGCCCTGACCCATCAGGGCGCCGATCTGCTTCGAGAGCTTGTTGCGCGAGGCGCGAAGCTCGTCGCCTTCCTTCTTCAGCGCGCGGAACTCGGCGTCAAGGGCGATGACCTCGTCCACCATAGGGAGCTTAAAGTCTTGGAATTTCTTTTTGATGTTTTCTTTGACTGCGTCGGGATTTTCCCGCACGAATTTCATATCAAGCATAGGGGATTCCTTTCCAAAGATGGTCTTTACTTAAACAGTATAGCCTATTTTTGTTTTTTTTGCAAGGGCTTTTTGATTTTTCCTTTATTCAAGCTCAAAGGCGCCCGTATAAAGCTGATAATATTTGCCCCGTTCGGCGATCAGCTTTTCGTGGCTTCCGCGCTCGATGATCCTTCCCTGCTCTAACACCATAATGACGTCTGAGTTGCGGACGGTGGAGAGGCGGTGGGCGATGACGAAGACGGTTCTTCCCTTCATTAAGTTATCCATACCGCGCTGAACGATGGCTTCGGTGTGGGTGTCGATGGAAGAGGTGGCTTCGTCGAGGATCATAACGGGCGGATCGGCAACCGCACAGCGCGCGATGGCGAGCAGCTGTCTTTGTCCCTGCGAAAGTCCTGCACCGCCGCCGTGAAGGACGGTGTTATATCCCTCGGGCAGACGGGAAACAAAGTCGTGCGCGCCTGCAAGCGTCGCGGCGCGAATGCACTCCTCGTCCGTGGCGTCTAGGCGCCCGTAGCGGATGTTTTCCATTACCGTGCCCGTGAAAAGGCAGGTATCCTGAAGCACGATGCCGAGAGAACGGCGCAGGTCCGCTTTTTTGATCTTGTTGATGTTAATGCCGTCATAGCGGATCTTACCGTCCGCGATGTCGTAAAAGCGGTTGATGAGGTTTGTGATCGTAGTCTTGCCCGCGCCCGTTGCGCCGACGAAGGCGATTTTTTGACCGGGCTCGGCGTAGATGGAAACGTTGTGAAGCACCGTTTTTTCGGGGCGGTAGCCAAAGTCGACGTCAAAGAAGCGAACGTCGCCGCGCAGGGGGGTGTAGGTGACGGTGCCGTCTGCCGCGTGGGGATGCTTCCAAGCCCAAAGTCCCGTGCGCTCACGGCATTCGACGAGCGTTCCGTTTTCTTCCCGTGCGTTGACGAGCGTAACGTACCCTTCGTCCGTTTCGGGCTCCTCATCGATGAGCGAGAAGAGGCGAGAGGCGCCCGCAAGTCCCATCACGATGGAGTTGATCTGTTGGGAAAGCTGGCTGACGTTGCCCGAGAACTGCTTGGTCATATTGAGGAAGGGGACGATGACGGACGCGCCGATCGCCATACCCGAAAGGCTGATGTTGGGGGCTTTCGTCACGATAAGGATACCGCCGACGATGGCAACGAGGGCGTAGAGAATATTACCGATGTTGTTGAGAATGGGCATTAAGGTGTTGGCATAGCGGTTTGCCGTTTCCGCATCGCGGAAGAGGGCGTCGTTGACCTCGTCAAAATCGCGAATGCTTGCGTCCTCGTGGCAGAACACCTTGACGACCTTTTGACCGTTCATCATCTCCTCAACAAAGCCCTCAGTCTTACCGATCGCCTTTTGCTGACGAATGAAATACTTTGCCGAGCCGCCGCCGATCTTCTTGGAGATGAAGGTCATCAAAAGGACGCCCGAAACGACGAGCATCGCAAGCCACGCGCAGAAGTAGATCATAATGGAGAACACCGTGATCAAAACGACGGCGGAGTTCAAAAGCTGAGGAAAGGAGCGCGATACCATTTCTCTGAGCGTATCGATGTCGTTGGTGTAGTAGGACATCACGTCGCCGTTCTTGTGGGTATCGAAATAGCGAATGGGGAGCTTTTGCATCCCCGCAAACATTTTGCCACGCATCTTGTAAAGGAGCTGCTGCGTCACCACCGCCATTGCGCGGTTATAGGTGAAGTTGGCAATCAGCGATACGATATAGAGCGAGGCGAGAAGAATGAGCAGAGGGACGAGCGTTTTGAGGGCTTCACCCCACGCGCCGTCGCCTGCGTGCGTTTCGATCAGCGCGATCACCCGTTGCAAGAAGAGCGAGGGGATCGAGGAGATCGCCGCGGAAAAGATGATACAAAGCGTGATAAGGGTCATACGGACGGGGAAAAGGGTGTAGAGCGTGCGGATCACGCGAAGAAAGGTACCTTTTTTTGCCTGCGGTCTTTTCATTCGGCATCCACCTCCTCACCCGTGTTCGACTGCGATTCGTAGATCTCACGGTACACGCTGTTGGTTGCGATCAGCTCGTCGTGGTTGCCGACGGCGGTGATGCGACCGCCCTCTAAAAGAACGATCTTATCCGCATCCTTGACGCTGGCAACGCGCTGGGCGATGATGATCTTGGTGGTTTCGGGGATATAGGTGGCAAAGGCGGCGCGAATGTGTGCGTCCGTCTTGGTGTCTACGGCACTCGTGGAGTCGTCAAGGATCAAGATCTTGGGCTTTTTGAGGAGTGCGCGTGCGATGCAAAGGCGTTGCTTTTGACCGCCCGACACGTTGGTGCCGCCCTGCTCGATGTAGGTGTCGTATTTTTCGGGAAGCGTTTCGACGAACTCGTCGGCGCACGCCATACGGCAGGCTTCACGGATCTCCTCATCCGTGGCATTCGCATTGCCCCAAAGAAGATTCTCGCGCACGGTGCCCGAGAAGAGCGTATTCTTTTGAAGCACTACGGAAACGGCACCGCGAAGCGTCGAAAGGTCGTAGTCGCGCACGTCCACGCCACCGACGAGAATGCGTCCCTCGGCGACGTCGTAAAGGCGGGAGATGAGCTGAACGAGGGTGGATTTGGACGAGCCCGTGCCGCCGAGAATCCCCACCGTTTCGCCCGAGCGAATGGAGAGGTTGACGTTTGAGAGTGTGAAGCGCTCCGCCGTTTTGTTGTAGCGGAAGGAAACGTTCTCAAAGACGACGTCGCCACTCTTCACCTCGGTTACGGGGTTTTCGGGAGAGGTGATGGTGGCTTCCTCGCGAAGCACCTCTGCAATGCGGTTGGCGCTCTCGGCGGAAATGGTCATCATCACGAAGATCATAGAGAGCATCATAAGGCTCATCAAGATCTGGAAGCCGTAGGTGAGGAGCGCGGAGAGCTTGCCGATGTCAAAGCCGGATGCGGG
>JAZSBJ010000031.1:0-7533 GCA_045602305.1 Eubacteriales bacterium
TGATTCTCAAGAAAGTGGAAGCCGAGGACGGCATGATTGTCCTCGTGACCATTGACGATGATGACGAATTTGAGCGCGTCTCGGATTTCTTCGAGGATGAGCTGTTCGGCGAAGTCGACTACGACGTACAGTAATTTCTAAGAATAAAAGTCATCCTGCTGTGTGCGTGATTAAGACATATTTGGGCCTACACGCAGTTAAATGGAGTCCATATTCTATTTCGGGGCGCAGACCTCCCGCATATGACCTGCCTTTGTGCCGTCGTATTGCGGATGCTGGGAGCGACAAAGAAAAGAGCGGACACCACCCTGGACATTCAGGGCTAAAACTTGTCTTACACGGCATAGCGGGAGTTGTCAGCCGCAAGGGAAGCCTTGCGGCTGTTTTCATTGTATAAAAAAGACCGTTTGCTTTTGCAAACGGTCTTTTCCTTTGTTCTTTTATTTTTTACGGTATTCTTCCACAAATTTCTTTACCGCCTCAAACGAGGTGTCGCTGATGGCGTGCTCAATGCGGCAGGCGTCGTCGCTTGCTGTTTGTGGGTCTACGCCGATGGCAACGAGAAAGTGGGTAAGAAGTGTGTGACGCTCGTAGATCTTTTCCGCGACGCGGCGTCCTTCCTCGGTAAGGGAAATGTGTCCCCCCTCATCTACCGTGATGTAGCCGCCGTTTTTTAAAAGCCCGATGGCGCGGCTGACGCTGGGCTTGGAGTAGCCCATATGCTCACTGACGTCGATAGAGCGCACGGAGGACTTTGCCTTAGATAGCTCCAAGATGGTTTCGAGATACATCTCACCCGATTCTTGAATATGCATTGTGCTCCTCGCTTTCTTGATAAAAAGCACCCAAGCGCTGGGTGCTTTTTAAAAATTACTTTTTCTTAGAACGGTTTAAAATGTCCATAATCAAGCCGAAATCGTCGTCGGATACGTGACCGACGTCGGGAGTGGGCTCCTTGATCTCGGGTTCCTTGATTTCAGGCTCTGCCACGGGTTCTGCGGGTGCCGTGAAGGTGGGGGTAGTGGGACGGGGTGTGGGTTGGGGTGCCACAAAGCCCGTTTGCAAACCGCCAGCCTGAGAGTAGCTTCCTGTTGCAAAATTGGTGTGGGAAGGCATCGGGGTGGGCTTTTGAGGAATGGCGGGGCGGTCACCGTCCGAGGGCTCTGCGTGCTTAGCGCTCTCAAAGCCGGTCGCGATGATGGTGATACGCATCTCATCCTCAAGCGTGGGATCAAAGGACGCACCGAAGATGATATTTGCATCGGGGTGTGCCTCGTCTGCAACCATAGCGCAGGCGATATCCACGTCCTCAAGCGTGAGGTTGGGGTCGCCCGTAACGTTCAAAAGAATACCCGTCGCACCTGCAATCGAGGTTTCGAGCAGGGGAGAGGAGATGGCAGCCATAGCGGCAAGCTGAGCCTTGTCCGTGCCCTGTGCGCTACCGACACCCATATGTGCATAGCCTGCGTTCTTCATAACCGAGGTTACGTCAGCAAAGTCAAGGTTGATGTAGCCGGGAACGTTGATCAGGTCGGAAACGCTTTGTACACCGCGGCGCAGAACGTCGTCTGCTACTTCAAAGGCGTTGGTCATCGTGATGCGAGTGTCGGACACCTGCTTGAGGCGCTCGTTGGGGATAATGATCAGGGAGTCTACGTACTGCTTCAGGTTCTTGATGCCTTCCTCGGCTTGGATCATTCTGCGGCGACCCTCAAAGCTAAAGGGCTTGGTTACGATACCCACCGTGAGAATACCCATCTCGTGTGCCGCCTGTGCAATGACGGGGGTAGCACCCGTTCCTGTGCCGCCGCCCATACCGGTGGTGATGAATACCATATCGGTATCCTCAAGCATCTTCTTGATGTCCTCAATGCTCTCCTCAGCAGAGCGCTTGCCGTTTTCGGGGTTTGCGCCTGCGCCGAAGCCGCGCGTGACCTTCTCGCCGATGATCAGCTTTTGAGAAGCGCTGGAAGTGAGAAGTGCTTGAATATCCGTGTTGACGGTGACGAACTCGACACCGCGAATGTCAGAAGAGATCATACGATTGACTGCGTTTCCGCCGCCGCCACCGACACCGATGACCTTAATGCGAACGCCGCAGGTGGAATTATTGGGTTGCTCGAATGCCATAAAAAGTCCTCCGTTTCAAAAATCCTTTTGTTTGAAAAACGCGAAAAAACGCGTTTATAATTTACTCTTTAATATAATATTATCTTAAAACCATTTCTTTTGCAAGCCTTTTTTCTAAACTTCATAAAGAGTTAACAATTCTTTTTGAAATCGATGAATATTTCACGGCAGAAACGAGATAAACGAGAAAATCAGGGCGCGAAAAATAAAAGAAAAGCCGCGCCTTGAAAAAGCGCGGAAATTTCCTTTGCAAAATGCTTAAAAAATTCGGAAATCAAGCCGTTATTTTTTGGCAGAATTTGCTTTTAGGAGAGGAGAAAGTGCCATAAGAAAGCAGTCTTCCACGTTCGCTCTTCCGATGACGGAAGCGTTCCTTTCCATTCGGGAAAGCAAGTGCGGATTCTCTTTTAAGAATAGGATTCGCTCGGTGAGGAGTGCGCCCGAGAGCGCGCTCTCTTTGATCAAAAGCGAGGCACCCTTTTTTTCATAAAGGACGGCGTTCTTTTCTTGATGATTCTCCGCGACGTAGGGCGAGGGGATAAGCACGGATGCGCGTCCGATCCTAGATAACTCCGCTAGCGTCATAGCCCCCGCACGGCATACAACGATATTGGCAGCCGCCATATAGGTCGCCATATCGTCGATATATGGCAAGAGCCGTCCGTCCTCTGCTTCCGTAGGATGCTTTGCTGCCAAGGCGTCGAATAGCCGCTTCCCCGTGGCGTGGATGAGTGTGACGCCGCGCTTCTCTAGAGGGATAAAGCTCTCGCTCACCGCTTGGCTGATGCCCTCGGCACCAAGGCTTCCCCCAAAGCATAAAACGACGAAGCTCTTATCTGAGAGCCCGAGCTTTGTGCGTGCCTCGCTCCTCGTGATCTTGGAAAAGCCCGCCCGCAGCGGCGCGCCGATCGTTCTCGCCTTTTCCGCATATTTTAAATGAGAGGCGCAGGCTTCAAACTGTAAAAGCGTTAGGTCGGCGTGCTTTTCGGTAAGGCGCACGGCGAGTCCCGGAACGGCGTTTGGCTCATAAAGCACCGTTGGAATCTTGCGCTTTCTTGCGGCGGGGATGATGGGAAAGGACACGTAGCCGCCTGTTCCGATCACAAGATCGGGGACATACTCCTTTAAGATGCTTGCGGCTCTCGCGGGTGCTTTGGCGGCGAGCAGGAGCGTGCGTAGGTTGCGTAGGGTGAGGGAACGGTGTAGCCCCTCAATTTTGATGGGGTAAAAGGGATAGCCCGCCTCTTGCGCCATACGGCGTTCCATACCGTTTTCGTTTCCAACAAAGGCGCAAGCGGTAGCGGAAAAATTCTTTATTAGGATCTCAGCCATAGCGAGGGCGGGTGTGATATGACCGCCGCTTCCGCCGCAGGCAAAGAGGACTTTCATAGGATACCTCCTTTAACGCTTGATATGTGCCTCTCTCGATAAAGAAAGCAAAATTCCCATTTCCGCAAAGAGCATCACAAGGGACGATCCGCCATAGCTGAAAAAGGGAAGCGAGATGCCCGTGTTTGGCAAGGCGTTTGTAATAACGGCTATGTTCAAAAGCACTTGTATGGCGAGCTTGGCGCAAATTCCAAGCCCAAGGAGCGAGGAAAAACGGTCGCTGAGCGATCCGCAGACGGAAAAGCCGCGCAAAACGAGTAAGGCGAAAAGAGAAAGGATCAAAGCGGCACCGAGCAGCCCCAGCTCCTCACAAACGATGGTGAAAATAAAGTCGTTTTGCGGCTCGGATACGTATAGATGCTTTAGCCGACTTTCCCCAAGCCCAAGCCCAAAGAGCCCCCCTGAGCCGATCGCCATTAAGCCTTGCAGGGTTTGCCAGCCGCCGTCCCGCGGATAGAGGGCGGGGTTTCGCCAAATGGTGATGCGCCGTCGCGTATATTCAACGGAGAGCGCAAAGACGGTAACGGCGGTGCCACCGCCAAGGCACATTCCCGAAAGCACGCGACCGTTCGCTCCCGCAAGGAAGATCATACAAACGGTGATACAGCCCAAAATAATGATACAAGAAAGGTGCTTTTCGATCAAGACGAGAACACAAACGGAGAGAAAGATCAAAATTGGGTACACGATGCCGTAAAGGATGCCCCTTTTTCCGCGCTTCGTCATATGTGCTTGCACCTTGCCTGCGGAAAAATATTTTGCGAGCAAAAGGATCAATGCGCTTTTGGAAAACTCCGATGGCTGAAAGGTAAAGGGACCGAGTGCGATCCAACGCTTGGCTCCGCCCGCTTCGGTGCCGAGAATGGGAACGAGCAAAAGAAAGAAGAGGGCGGCGAAGAACACGGGGAGCGCGTAGCGATAAAGGCGCTTGGGCGGAATGTGAGAAAAGAGAAGCATCGCAAGGATCCCTAAAAGCAGAAAAACGGCTTGCCGCTTTATAAAATAGTATGCGTCGCCAAAGCGTGTCGCGGCGTAAGCGATGCTGGCGCTCGAAATCATAACCGTTCCAAGAAGTGCAAGCGCAAGAATGAGCAAAAGGAGCTTAACGTCTACGGCAAGAGGAGCGCGCTCCTTTAACCTGCTTTGCGGGGATTTTGTTTTTTTTACTGTATTCATAACGCCCTTTCTTAAAGGAAGGCAAAGTGTGCAAATATGGAAGCTAAAAGAGTGATGAAGGAAAAGCACAAAACGACCTTTCCTTCGCTCCATCCGCTTTTTTCGAGATGATGATGAATGGGCGCCATACGGAAAAGCCGCCGCCCCGTGCGCTTAAAAATCAGCACCTGCAAAATGACGGAGCCACCCTCAAGCAAAAATAAAAACGCATATATGGGTAAAGAGAGAGGGTTTTGGGTCAAATGAGCGCACCCGACGATCAAAGCGCCGAGAAAGAGGGAGCCCGTATCTCCCATAAAGATTTTGGCAGGGTGACGGTTGAATATCAAAAAGGCGAGCATCGTGCCAACGAGAGGAAGTGCCAAGGCAACCAGCGCATACGAACGGAAAAGTATCCCTTCAATGAGAAAAAACACGCCAAGCACAAGGGTTGAGGATGCGGTGAGCCCGTCGATGCCGTCGCTAAGATTGACGGAATTTAAAATCCCCAATGATAGAATGAAAAAGAAAAAAAGAAGGGGTAAATTCCAAGAAATGCCGATACCGATAAAGGGGACGGTAAGGGGGGATCTCGTATCACCGAAGCAAAACTGCAAATAAAAAAACGCGCCCAAAAAGATGGTCTGTAAGGTGAGCTTCTGCCAAGGAAGAAGCCCTAGATTTCTTTTGTTTTTGAACTTGGTAGCGTCATCCAAAAGCCCGATAAGACCGTTTGCCAAGGAAAAAAGCAGGATAAATAGCAGGGTGCTTGAAAGCCTCCCGTCGATCAAAAAGTTTCCCACTGCGGCAAAGAGGGGAACGGTAAAAAGAAAAACGATGCCCCCCATCGTTGGGGTGCCTTCCTTGGGCTTGTGCCAAGCAGGGCCGATCTCTAGGATCGATTGCCCGACACGCCGCCGCTTTAAAAAGGGGATCAGCGGCTTTAAAAAAAGCACCGCAAAAAGAAAGGGAAGAAAACAGAGGCATATGCCTTGGAAAAATGACATTTAGACCACCTGCCGTTCAAAGAATCAGTTTTTTTATTTCTTGGACGAGAAGCTCTGTTTTTAAAGCGTGCGACGCCTTGAAAAGAACGGTGTCCCCCGACGCAAGATGCTCTGCGATCGCATTAGCGATCTCTTTTTTGTCGCCGTTTACAACGGTATATTGCGGCGCGGACGCGTGTCCCTTTTCGCTCGCCCCAAAGGAAGCGGCACCCGCGACATATTCCTTTGCATAGGCACCGAAGAAAAACAAAAGGTCTGCGTGCTCCGCCGCGTAGCGCCCGACGGCGCGATGATATTTTGCGCTCTCTTCGCCAAGCTCCAGCATATCGCCAAGCACCGCAATGCGTCTGCCGTTGGCACTGGCTGACAGATATTTAAGTGCGCCGAGCATAGATTCGGGGGATGCGTTGTAGCCGTCGTCCAAAATGCGGATGCCGCCAACGGTTTCTTCCTTACGGCGCGCATCTAGGGCGAGAATTCTTAAAAGTCCTGCTCGAATGGCGTCTTGTGTGAGGAAAAGCGCCCGTCCAACGGCTTGTGCGTATGCTAAAGCAAAATTTTTAGCCACGTCGCTTGCGTCGAAAGGAAGACGCGCGTCTTGATAGTCCTTATCCGCAAAGGGAAGCACGGGGATGCGCCGAATCCCACGTGGGGGAAGGACTGTGAGAAGCGGCTCCTTCGCGCAAACGAACAAAAGACCGTTTCCCTTGGCGTGCGAGAGAATTTTGAGCTTTTCCTCTGCGATCGCCTCACGCGAGCCAAATGCACCGATGTGCGCGTGTCCTATGCAGGTGATCAAGGATATGTGCGGACAAAGAATTCCCGATAAAACTTTCATTTCGCCCTTGCCGCCCGTTCCAAGCTCGCAAACGGCGATCTCCGTTTCTTTGGGCGCGGACAAAAGGGTAAAGGGAAGTCCGAGATCGTTGTTGAAGTTTTCGTGCGTTGCGTGTACCGAATACTCCTCGGAAAGCATCGCAGCAACGGCATTTTTTACCGTCGTTTTTCCAACGCTTCCCGTGATGCCTATGCGTAAAAGTGATGGCTTCTCGGCAACACCGCGTGCCCAATCCCCAAGCGCCCCTCGAACGGACGGAACAAGAATGTGGGGGATAGGTGCATTTGTTTCGGTTTCGGCGAGGACGGCACAAGCGCCGCGCGATGCGGCTTCTTTGGTGTAGCGGTGCCCGTCGTCCATCCCCTTTAAGGCGCAAAAAAGATCCCCCGCCTCTACCTCGCGCGAGTCGGTAACGAGGCGCTTAGGCGTTTTGCTTTCGATGGCTTTCGGGACGGTAGTGTCGCAAAGACGGGCAATCTTACCAAACGGAACGGCACCTATACCAAGTGAAATGATCATTGGATCCCCTTTTCTTTGAGATAGGCTTCCACGGTTTCCCGTTCCGAAAAACGGCGTTTTTCTGCCCCTATCAGTAGGTATTCCTCGTGTCCCTTTCCTAAGAGAAGCAAGGCATCTCCCGCTTGGAGCCTCGATAGTGCGGTACGGATCGCGGCTTTGCGATCCCTTATCACCGTGTAATTGCTTTTGTTCGAAATCCCTGACAGTATATCCGCAAAGATTTGCTCCTCTGCTTCCGCGCGCGGGTTGTCGGTGGTGATATAGGCGTGATACGCGATATCGGTGGCGATGCGCCCCATAATAGGTCTTTTTTCTCTTTCGCGCTCGCCGCCCGCACCGAAAACCACGAAAAGCCGTCCCTTTGTTTTGCGTTTGACCGCCTTGATGACGTTTTCCATCGCGGCGGGCGTGATGCGGCAGATCATTGGCGCAAAACCGTGGACGGCGGTTTTGTGGGCGCTGATGGAAATCGGCGGCGGCGCGCATGCGGTGCTG
>JAZSBJ010000032.1:0-11605 GCA_045602305.1 Eubacteriales bacterium
CAGGCCAATCGAAAGCGCACTTGTGCGCCGCCAGTATCCTTAGGGCTATGCCCGAAAATGAAATACCCCCCGTTATACGGGGGGATTTTTATTGAGAAGTTAAATATTTTTCGTTTTCATTTTGCGTGCAATGAGTGTCAAAACAAGCAAAACAACATAGAGAACGCCAATGATCACGAAAATCGAAAGCCATCCGAAGGCGTCCTTTACAAAGCCGAACAAAAGGGCTTGGACGGCGGCGCCCATATAGACTGCCCAGTCGAAAACGCCAACGACGGTCGAGGACAGCGCCTTGCCGCCAATGTCGCCCGCGATCGTCCAGATAACACCCGTGACCATCGCAAACACACCAAGCACAAAGAGCATAATGGAAGCGGCAATCTGATTTTTAAGGAAGGGGAAGATAAGCATTCCGCAGAAGGTGACGAGAGAAGCAATGAGAAGCATCGGCTCTCTTTTTCCCTTTAAGAGCTTGTCGGTGATGATGGGAAAGACAAACATCGCGCAAGCCTGTCCGAAGGGAAGGAGTATCGAGCTGAAGATACCGTCCTTGATGGTAAGACCTAGCTCCTCGATAAAATATGTGGGGATCCAAGTGAGAAGTCCGTATCTGCCGATGCCTGCGATGGCGGAAATAAAGCAGAAAAGGATGACCTTCGGTTCGGAAAAGAGGAGCTTGTAGGGGTAAAAATATCCTTTTTCCCGAATCGCCTTATCTAACTCGGAGTTTGCCTTATCCTCGTTTTCCTCTAATTCGCCAAGTCCCACCTCACTCGGTGCGTTTTTAAAGAACAAAACGAAGGCAATGAGCGAAAGAAGCAGGGGGATCATCGGGAAGCGGAACGCGGCACGCCAGCCCCATTCGGGGTTTAGGTGCAAGCAAAGAAGGACGGAAAGATAGGTCGTGACCTGTGCCATTCCCGAGAAAAAGGTGGTAAGTCCAGTGGCAAATCCGCGCTTTTTGTTTGGCCACCACTTGTTGACGACGCCAAGTCCGTTTGACCATACCATTGATTGGAAAAATCCGTTAAGACCCCAAAGAATGGCAATGACGGTGATGCTGTGCTGGAAAGAGATCACGACGTTCAAAACCGAACTTGCGACAACGCCGATGATCATAAAGCGCTTGTAGCCAAAGAAAGCGCCGAGTCTTCCGTTGATCAGCTGTCCGAATGCGTAGCACCAAAACAGCGCAGAAGAAACGATTCCCAAGGCAGACGTGGTGGAGCCCAAGTCCTCAGCCATTTGCGTCATAACGAGGTTGATGTTTTGTCTTCCGTTATAGAAAAACAGGTACATAAAACCAAAGCTCAAGAGGACGAGCCAGGCGTAGCTTTTGAACTTTTTGAGTTTCGTGTTCCTATCCGGGGCGGTTTCGACTGTCATCTCGGTGACCTCACTTTTAACGTTATTGTCTACATTATAACATAACGGTGCGAAAATGTAAATACATAAAGCATAAATTACCTTGCATTGTAAATCCCGACAGGAGGCTTAACGGCCTTTGCGTCGCAAATGAGTAAAAACGAGGTGCAACGCACCTCGCTTTTACTGTATTATTTCCAAGTTTTCAATACCGTATTTCAAAATCAGATTGATTAATTCATTCCTGGAATAATTGCTTTCCTTGGAGATGCTGTCCAATCTATCTAAAATGTCGTCCTTGATTCGTACGGAAATAATTTTATTACCGTCTTCTCCGCGTCTTTTGATTTTGAGCTTTTCGTTGTTCATCGTGTAGTACCTCTAATGATGTTTTTGCTTAATAACTACATTATACTATTGACAAACGGAAAAATATATAGTACAATTAACATACAAAGGTAATATCTTTGTAATACAACTAAGGAGAACACAAATGAACGAAGGAATGAACACCCGGGGATTAAACGACATGGAAAATACCGCTTTGGAAAGAATGAGTCACGGACTCAAAGAAATTTGGAAAATCATCGTTTTTTGCTGTGTTGGTTGGCTTCTTATCACCGTTGGGTTGAAAATCACGCCTCTTTTGGCAATTGCGGGGGCTCTTGTTATTTCCGTGCCGTCGGTTATTTCCGTGCGCCGTCACGGAATTAAAAACGTTTTTAATTACGATTACGTGATCGAAACGACCTATCGCGACGGACATAAAAGCTACGACGTTGATCTGGGCGGCAAATTGGGACTGATGGTCATACAGCTGATTTTGACCATATTCGTAGGGGTGGTGCTTACGCCTATCCGATACATTGCATACTGCATTAAATTTAACGCCGCCTGTAAACGACTGAATTGGAAGCCCGAGTTCAAGCTTGGTATTTTGCTTCCTACCGCCGTGGGCGCAGGCGTTTTTGTGCTTGGCATTGTATTAGCGTCCGTTCTTTAAGCGCAATTCCTTAATAATCCGATGTAAAACAAAAACAAATACATAAAATCTCCTTGTTTTGCAGATGCTAATAGTGCAAATCTGTAAAATAAGGAGATTTTTATATAAATGAAAGCCACAGGAATTGTAAGAAGAATTGACGATCTCGGAAGAGTTGTTATACCAAAAGAAATCAGAAGAACGATGCGAATTCGCGAGGGAGACCCCCTAGAAATTTATACCGACAGAGAAGGGGAAGTCATTTTTAAAAAGTATTCACCCATCGGAGAGCTTGCGGGCTTTGCAAGCGAATACGCGGAAACCTTGCACAAGGTCTGCGGCATTTCCGTCCTTATCTTTGACCGCGATGCGGTCATTGCTTCGGCAGGCGTCAGCAAGCGCGAATACGCGGACCGAAAAATGTCCGAGGAGCTTGAGGAGATTGCAGAGCGCCGACAGCTGTATCACCGCAAATCAAACGAAGCGCGTATTCCCGCCATTCAAGACGGCACCTCGCACTATTTAAGCTGTGCGATGCCCATTATTACAGAGGGCGATATGATCGGTTGCGTTTGTACCGTGACGAGCGATGAAGGAGAGTCAAGTGCCTCGATCTCCCCTGAGTCTGAAGCAAAGCTGATCCAAACGGCTGCAACCTTTTTGAGCAAGCAAATGGAGAGCTAAAGAAAAAAATCCGTCTTCGTGAGAGAACGGATTTTTTATGATTAAAAGAGGGTAAGCAGATGCTCGACAAGGATCTTGACGCCAAGTCCGATCAAGACGACACCGCCCACAAACTCCGCTTTTTGCTTCCACTTGGAGCCCACCTTTGCGCCGATGGCGGCACCGAGGAAGGAAAAGAGAAACGTTGTGACCCCGATAAAGGAGAAAGCTAGGGCAACTCTTTTTTCTTGGATTGCCGCAAACGTTACCCCTGCCGCCATCGCGTCAATGCTCGTAGCGATGGCAAAGACGAGCATAATGCGCGGTGCAAGGGAGGCGTTTTTCTCCGCCTCTTCCGCGCTTTCTTGGCAGGAGCAGCATTCTTCCTTGGCTTCGACGATCATCTTTATGCCGAGGAAGGCGAGAAGTGCAAAGGCAATATACGCGGAAACGCTTTCCACGTATCCTGCAACGAAGGAAGCAAGAAGCCAGCCGAGGAAGGGCATCAGGGCTTGGAAAAATCCAAACCAAATACCGCAAACAAGTCCCGTTTTGATATAAGACGCTTTCGATGCTAAGCCCTTGCAGATGCTAACGGCAAAGGCGTCTGCGGCAAGTGCCATAGAAAGCAATATAAGTTCCCAAATTTGCATACGTTCGTTCCTTTTTTATAATCGAAGCCTTCGTATTATAGCACAGTTTCCCCGTCTTGTCAAGTCGGTGGGTGCAGACGAAAAATATCCCCTAAAAAAGCGAAAAAAGTTGATAAAACCTATTGACTTTAGCGCGGTGATGTGCTACAATACAGATATCTTAAGCATAAGGAAGCGTAAAAAGATGAACAAACGCAATCAAGAAACGGTAGAACAGCTTTTCCGTGCCATTTTAACGCTGGAAACGGTAGAGGAGTGCGAGAAGTTTTTTGACGACGCCTTTACGATGCAAGAGCTTGAGTCCATTGCTCAGCGCTTTGACGTGGCGTGTCGCCTTGACAAAGGTGGAAGCTACGTGGAGATCAACAAGGAAACGGGCGCAAGCACCGCAACCATTTGCCGTGTCAGCAAGTGCCTTAACTACGGAAGCGGCGGCTACCGTATCGCCATTGAGCGCACCAAGAAGGAGAAAAACGGTGATTAACGAAAAGCTCTTAAAGCCTGAGGAACTTGCGGCGTATGCATTGCGGTCGCTTTATGACCGCTATGGGTATACCCCGTATAAGATGAGTAAATTTGAGGAATACGACCTCTATGCCAAAAATAAGGATTTTCTTATTTCCGAGGGAATTATTACCTTTACCGATACGAGAGGAAAGCTCCTGGCGCTTAAGCCTGACGTGACGCTTTCCATCATCAAAAACTCCAAGGACGCAGGGAAGAACCTCTCAAAGGTATATTATAACGAGTACGTTTACCGTATCGCAAAGGGCTCTCACGTCTTCAAGGAGCTTTTGCAAACGGGACTCGAATGCATCGGTGACATTGATCTCTATCATATCGCCGAGGTGGTATCGCTTGCCGTTCGCAGTCTTTCTGCTCTGAGCGACGAATATATGCTCGACCTTTCGCACGTCGGTGTTATCGGTGCGGTGATCGATTCGCTTTCGCTCGACGGTGCCGTTTTGGATAAATTTCTTGCGGCAATCGAAAAGAAAAACGCAGGGGAGATCTCGGCACTCTATAAAGACGGTGTGATCTCCGAGAAAGCCTTTAAGCTTTCTTCCGTTCTTATTAAGGAATACAAGAGCATTGATGACGCAGAAAGGGCGCTCGCTCCCTATCTTTTGACCGAGGAAGCAAAAGCGGCATACCGCGAATTTGCCGAGCTGTATCGTGCCCTTGCGGCGCTTGGTCTTGCCGAGCGTGTACGCATTGATTTTTCTGTAATCAATCATCGCAGCTATTATAGCGGCGTTGTGTTTAAGGGCTATATCAAGGGTGTGCCCGATAGCGTTTTGGCGGGCGGTCAATACGACCGTATGATGCGTAAAATGGGGCGCCTTGACGAAGCGATCGGTTTTGCCGTTTATCTTGATGCCGTGGCATCGGGGGAAAGAGCGCACACGGCGTATGATGTGGACGTTTTGCTCCTCAAAAACGGTGCCGATGCAGCTTCTGTTCTTGCCGCCGTAGAGGCACTCTCGGCGGATGGCACGCGCGTCCTTGTATCGGAAACGCTTCCCGAGGATCTGCGCGCCTATAAGACCTTTATTATGCAAGGAAAGGAGCCGAAGCCCTATGGAGATGATTAACGTAGCTCTTCCCAAAGGACGCCTTGGCGAAAAGGTGTATGATCTTTTTGAAAAGGCAGGCTATCCCTGTCCTACCATCAAAGAACCGAACCGTAAGCTAATTTTTGAGAATTCCGCTTGCGGTGTGCGCTACTTTTGGGTAAAGCCCTCGGACGTTGCCATTTACGTCGAACGCGGTGCCGCCGATATCGGCGTTGCGGGTAAGGATATTCTTTTAGAGTATGAGCCCGATGTTTACGAGCTTTTGGACCTCGGCTTTGGTAAATGCCGTATGGCGGTCGCCGCCCCCAAGGGCTTCCGCGACGATCCTGCGCGTACCTTGCGTGTCGCGACCAAGTTTTCCAATATCGCCGCCGCGTATTACGCGGAAAAGTGCCGTGATATCGACATCATCCATCTAAACGGCTCAATCGAGATCGCTCCCATTTTGGGGCTTTCGGACGTGATCGTCGATATTGTGGAAACGGGAAAAACTCTGCTTGAAAACGATCTTGAGCCGCGCGAGAGCATCGTTCCGATCAGCGCGCGCTTGATCGCAAATAAATCCTCTTATAAGTTTAAAAGCGACGAAATTTTAGCAATGAAGGAGCGCATCGAAGCGCTCTTGGAGAATGGCAAATGATTAAGATCTTAAAATATGACGAGGTTCTTGCCAAGGATATTTTTGCAAGAGCCAATCCGACGGCAGACGTTGCGGACACCGTTCGCGAGATCATTGAAACCGTCAAAGAGAAGGGTGACGCCGCTCTTTTCGCCTATGCGGAAAAATTCGATAAAGTAACCCTATCTTCCCTTGAGGTAACGGAAGCCGAGATTGAGGAAGCCTTCCTTTCCGTGGAGCCACGCTTCTTGGAAATTCTACGCACGGCGGCAGAAAATATTCGCACCTTCCACCGCGCGCAAAAGAAAAACAGCTTCATAATCAATGAAAAAGAAGGCGTTATCATTGGGCAGAAGGTGATTCCGATTGAAAAAGTCGGTCTTTACGTTCCCGGCGGTACCGCTGCCTATCCCTCGACCGTTTTGATGGACAGCATTCCTGCTAAGATCGCGGGATGCGGTGAAATTTGCATAGTAACGCCGCCAAGCAAAGACGGAAAAGTAAACCCCGTAATTCTCGCCGCTGCCAAGATCGCAGGTGTTGACCGCATCTTTAAGGTGGGCGGCGCGCAAGCAGTCGCGGCGCTTGCCTACGGTACGGAAAGCGTGCCGAAGGTGGATAAGATCGTGGGCCCGGGCAACGCTTTCGTTGCGGAAGCCAAGCGACAGGTCTTTGGCACGGTGGCAATCGATATGATCGCGGGACCGAGCGAGATCCTCGTCGTTGCCGACGCCAAGAGCAACGCAAAATTTGTTGCCGCCGATCTCCTTTCGCAAGCAGAGCACGACAAAAATGCGAGTGCTGTTCTCGTAACGGATAGTGAGGCGCTTGCACTCGCGGTTACTCTCGAGCTTGAAAGGCAGATTCCTCTGTTGCCGCGTGCTGAGATCGCACGCGCATCCATTGATAACAACGGAAAGATCATCGTTGCCGACAGTCTTTCCGTCGTCATCGACATTGCAAACGAGATCGCTCCCGAGCATTTGGAACTTTGCGTAGACAATCCCTTTGATTATTTAGACGGTATCAAGCACGCAGGCAGCATTTTTATGGGACGCTACTGTCCCGAGGCGCTTGGCGACTATTTCGCAGGACCCAACCACACCCTTCCCACGGGTGGAACCGCGCGCTTCTCCAACCCTCTTTCGGTAGACGATTTTGTGAAAAAGACGCAATATTCGTACTACACCCGCGACGCGCTTCGTGCCGTGGCGGAGGACGTTGCTTTTTTTGCACACAAGGAAGGCTTAGATGCCCACGCGAAGAGCGCGACCATACGCTTTGAGGACGAAGAGGTATGAGCAGATTTATGAGCGCGGCATACCGCGCGCTTGAGGAATACGTTCCCGGCGAGCAACCCAAGGAACGCACCTACATCAAGCTAAACACCAACGAATCGCCCTTTCCCCCGTCCCCTGCAACCCTTGATGCCATCAACCGTGAGGCGGCAGAGAAGCTGTGCCTTTACAGTGACCCCGAAAGCCGTGACCTCAAGGCGGCACTTGCAAACCTTTACGGCGTGTTACCGTCTGAGGTTTTTGTG
Source organism: Eubacteriales bacterium (assembly GCA_045602305.1). GTDB lineage: Bacteria > Bacillota > Clostridia > Oscillospirales > CAG-272 > UBA1740. Next base: position 7,403 of record JAZSBJ010000032.1, read on the forward strand.
TCCAATGGCTCGGACGACATCCTTAACTTTGCCTTTATGGCGTTTGGCAAGGATCAGGGCGTCGTTTTCCCCGACATTACCTATGGATTTTATAAGGTTTTTGCAGAATTGCATCATCTAGACGCCAAGATATTGCCTTTGAACGAGGATTTCACGCTCCCCACGCAATTCCTTTATAACGCAGGGCGTATGGTCGTTATTGCCAACCCCAACGCCCCCACGGGCATTGCCTTAACGCGGGATGAAATCGAAAAGATCGTGGCTTCTAACCCCGAAAGCATCGTTTTGATCGACGAGGCGTACGTGGATTTTGGCGCGGAAACCGCGCTTCCTCTTCTTAAAAAGTACGACAACCTTCTCGTTGTCGGCACCTACTCCAAATCCCGTTCTATGGCGGGCGCGCGACTGGGCTTTGCCTTTGGAAGCGCCGCCGTCATTGCTGACCTTGAAAAGATCAAGTATTCCACCAACCCCTATAACGTCAACCGCCTCACCCAAGCGGCAGGGCTTGCCGCCTTGACGGAAGACAGCTATTATAAGGCAAATTGCAAGAAGATCATTGAGGCGAGAGAATGGACGCGGGACGCCCTCGTTTCCTTGGGCTTTACCGTCCTTCCTTCCTTTGCAAACTTCCTTTTCGCCAAGCACGGACAGAAGAGTGGAGAAGATATTTATCGCGCCTTGAAGGAAAACGGCGTGCTTGTACGCCATTTTACCTCTCCCCGTATTTGTGATTACAATCGCATCACGGTAGGGACGATCGAGCAAATGCAGACGATGGTGGAGATCTTAAGAAACATCTTAACAGGAGAAAACTAAAATGAGAAACGCAGAAATCAAACGCGTAACTGCAGAAACGGATATTGAGCTTTTTCTGTCCTTAGATGAAAAGGCACCTGCCGAGATAAGCACGGGAAGCGGCTTTTTCGATCATATGCTCACCCTCTTTGCCAAGCACAGCGGGTTTTCCCTTAAGGCGATCTGCAAGGGGGATACCCACGTGGATTATCACCACTCGGTAGAGGATATCGGCATTTGTCTTGGAAACGCGTTTGCCGAGGCGCTCGGTGACCGCAAGGGCATTATGCGCTATGCCGATACCACGCTTCCTATGGATGAAGCTCTCGTGCTGACTGCCGTAGATATTTCGGGCAGATCTCACCTTTCCTTTAACGCCAAAATGCCCGCTGTCAAGGTGGGGGATTTTGATACCGAGCTTGTCAAAGAGTTTTTTGAGGCGTTCGTTCGCTCGGCGGGCGTGACGCTCCACATCTCTCTCCTTGCAGGGGAAAACACGCACCACATCATCGAGGGTATCTTTAAATCCTTTGCGCGCACGATGCGCTTTGCTTGTGCCATCGATAAAGAGAATGCGGACGCCATCCCCTCGACCAAAGGACTTCTTGACTAAGGGAGAAAGGGCTCTTTATGATTGCAATTCTAGATTACGGCGTAGGAAATCTTTTTTCTCTGCGCTCGTCCTTTGCCGCCATCGGTGCAGATGCGGTGGTGACCGCAGATCCTAAGACGATCCGCGCGGCAGATAAGCTGATCTTACCGGGCGTTGGCGCGTTTGAGGACGCCGCCCGCAAGCTTCGCGAAAGCGGTCTTGACCTCGTTTTAAAGGAAGAGGTCAAAAAGGGAAAGCCCTTGATGGGCATTTGCCTCGGTATGCAGCTTTTGTTTGAAAAAAGCTACGAATACGGTGAGCACAAGGGGCTTGGGCTCTTGAAGGGAAGTGTATTGCCTTTTCACGGGCGTATCGCGCCTTCCTACAAAATCCCGCACATTGGCTGGAATAATCTCTCGCTTGTTAAGGAAGTGCCCCTTTTTAAATACACGAACGAGGGTGATTTCGTCTATTTCGTTCACTCCTTCTTTGCCGAGCTTTCTTCCGAGCATACGGCGGCAAGCGCCGAATACGGCATTTCCTTTAGTGCCGCTGTGGCAAAGGATAATATTTACGGCTGTCAGTTTCACCCCGAAAAGAGTGGTAAGGTCGGGCTTGATATTTTGCGCGGCTTTTGCGAAGCGGAGGGCGTTTAATGCTTATTTTTCCTGCAATTGATCTTTACGGCGGCTCTGCCGTCCGCCTCTTTAAGGGCGACTACAATCAAATGACCGTGTATAGCACGGATCCCCTGTCCGTGGCAAAAGATTTTGAAGCAAAGGGTGCGACCTATATCCATATGGTGGATCTTGAGGGGGCAAAGGATGGCACGACGCCCAATCTTTCCGTTGTGAAGTCTATTGTCCAAAACACAAAACTGCGCGTCGAGATCGGCGGTGGCATTCGCACGATGGAAACGGTCGAAAAATATATTTCTGCCGGTGTTTATCGTGTGATTTTAGGAACTGCGGCGATCACGGACCGCCCGTTTTTAGAAGCGGCTCTTGCAAAATACGGTGAAAAGATCGCTGTTGGCGCCGATATTAAAGACGGCTTTGTTGCCATCAAGGGCTGGCTTGAAACCTCTTCTGTTTCCACCGAGGACTTTTTTGCCGATATGGAAGCCCTGGGGGTCAAAACGGTGATCTGCACTGATATTTCCAAGGACGGTGCGATGGGTGGCACCAACCGCGCAATGTATCGTGCGCTTTCCGAGCGCTTTGGCGTTGACATCGTTGCGTCGGGCGGTGTTTCCTCGCTTGAGGACATCGAGGCGCTTCGCGATATGGGGCTCTACGGCGCCATCGTAGGCAAAGCCTATTACGTTGGAGCCATTGAGCTATCGTCGGCGATCAAGCTTGCCGCGGGAAAGGACGAAGAATGATTACAAAAAGAATTATCCCTTGCCTTGATGTGAAAAACGGCAGAGTGGTCAAGGGTGTCAATTTTGAAAGACTTTCGGACATTTCTTCTCCCGTATCCTTGGCGAAATATTATAGCGACAACGGTGCGGACGAGCTTGTTTTTTACGACATTACCGCATCCGCAGAGGGAAGAGCGCTGTTTACCGATGCGCTTCGCGAGGTTGCGTCGCAGATCTTTATTCCCCTAACGGTTGGCGGCGGCATCAATACGGTTGCCGACTTTGATCGCGTTTTAAAATGTGGCGCGGACAAGGTAAGCGTCAATTCGGGTGCCATTCGCAATCCTGCCCTCATTTCCGAGGCGGCGAAGCTCTACGGTGACCAGTGCGTTGTAATTTCAGCCGACGTGAAGCGGGTAGACGGTGTTTTCCGCGTTTTTGCCAAGGGTGGCAGAGAAAACACGGGAATGGAAGCCATTTCTTGGATCCGCCACTGTGTGGAGCTTGGTGCGGGTGAAGTCGTTGTAAATTCCATTGATACCGACGGCGTAAAGGACGGCTTTGATCTTGAGATGCTGCGCGCCGTTTCGGATGCCGTAAACGTTCCCGTGATCGCCTCGGGCGGTGCAGGGTCTATCGCGCATTTTACCGAGCTTTTTAAAGCAATTCCCGAAATAGATGCAGGGCTTGCCGCTTCCATTTTCCATTTTGGAGAGGTTAAGATCCCCGATTTGAAGAAAACGCTTGCTTCCGAAGGCATTTGCGTGCGTATATAAGAAAGGACGACGAAATGATTACGATCAACGATTTAAAATTCGACGAAAAGGGCTTGATTCCCGCCGTTGTGGTCGACGCATACACCAAGAAGGTGTTGACTGTGGCATATATGAGCCGCGAAAGCCTTAAGATCTCTATGGAGAAGGGGCTCACCTGCTTTTACAGCCGTTCGAGAAACGAGCTTTGGCTTAAGGGCGAAACGAGTGGAAACTATCAGCACATCGTTTCCATCACCGCAGATTGCGACCTTGATGCCTTGACCGTGGTTGTGGAAAAGGACGGTCCCGCGTGCCACACGGGAAGCGATAGCTGCTTTGAAAATCTGCTTTGGGAGAGCGAGGAGCGCCGTGAATTTCGTTTGATGGAGCTTTACCGTCTGCTTCTTGAGCGCAAGGCAACGATGCCCGAAAAGTCCTATACCACCTACCTTTTTGAAAAGGGAACGGATAAGATCTTGAAGAAGATCGGAGAAGAAAGCACCGAGGTCATTATCGCTGCTAAAGCAGACGATAAGAGAGAAACGGTGTATGAGATCGCCGATCTTGCATACCACGTGATGGTCTTGATGGTGCAAATGGGCATTTCCGTTGAGGACGTGCAAAAGGAGCTTGCCTCTCGCCACGTCATCGACCATAAGGTCAAGCAAGAAAAAATGGTAGGCGACAATATGTAA
>JAZSBJ010000033.1:0-3927 GCA_045602305.1 Eubacteriales bacterium
GCTTAAAAAGCGGCACGTTTGGATATGACGAAGCAATGAAGATCCTTTCCGACCACCGTCAAGGAGAAAAACCGTGAGTGAGGAAGCGGGCTTTCCCGACCTTTCGGGAATTCTCGCCCGCGTAACGGAAAATCCGCAAGCAATGGCAATGCTCTCTTCCCTGCTTGGGGGTGCGTCGTCCGCGTCAAAGGAGAGCGAGTCCGCGACACCGCCGCCCGCAAAGGATGAAGAGATTGCAGCCCCCGTTCTTGCAAGAGCGCAACACACCCACAAAGACGGAAAAGCAGAGCAAAGGCGGCGGCTTTTGCTCGCCCTCAAGCCATTTCTGTCAAGAGAGCGCGGGCAGGCGTTAGAAACGCTTTTGCTTGTTCTTGACGCGATCTCGCTTTTGCCGCGAGGAAAGGAGCCGCCGTGTACATAGGAAAGCACACAGCCCCCAAAAACGATGGCGGGGACGGTCACACGCATAGCATACAGCTTCCGCAAAATTATGCAGGAAACGCCTTTTCGCCACGGTGTGAGGACAATGATTTAGATATACGGGAGCCGAAGGATGCGCCGTGCGAAACGGAAGCGCGAAATCTTCCGCTTTGCCTAGAGGCGCCCAAGGAGAAATACGGCCTTTTCGCTAAGGTGGATCGCCTTTTCTCCTCGGACACACTTTTGATCCTTTTGGCAATTCTCCTCGCAGGGAGCGAGGACGGCGGTGAGCTTGCCGTCATTTTGCTTCTTTTACTGTTGTTTTAGAAGAAGGAAAGCTGGTTGGTTTCCGAAAGTCCCTCGAGCGCGCCGCAAGAGCGCAAAAGCTCAATAACGGGCTTAGAGAGCCCGCCGCGGGTGCGAAGCTCCTCGATCGAGAAGATCTCTCCCTCTTCGCGAATTTGGACGATCTTGTTTGCCGCGGTATCGCCAAGACCGCCAATGGAGTTAAAGGGCATACGGATCTTGCCGTCCTCGGGCAAAAAGTATTTTGCGTCCGACTTATAGAGATCGACAGGAAGGTATCTCACACCGCGGAGCAGGCTTTCCTTGACGAGAAGCAGAGTGGTTACTTGCTCTGCTTCTTTTTGCGTGGCTTCATTTCCCTTTTCCTCGATCTCCTTAAGGGTGTCGTCGATCTTGGGAATTCCGCCCATAACGATCTGGGCATCGAAGCCGCCGGGAGCAACCGAAAGGAATGCCGCGTAAAACTCCATAGGATAGTAGATCTTGTACCAGCCAAGACGGATCGCAGACATAACGTATGCCGCGGCGTGTGCCTTGGGGAACATATATTTGATCTTTTTGCAGGATGCAATGTACCATTCAGGCACGCCGTGTGCCAGCATTGCCTGCTCGTATTCTGGCGTCAGTCCGCGTCCCTTGCGGACGTCTTCCATAATTTTGAACGCCATACTGTCGTCTAATCCGTGACGGATGAGATAAAGCATAATGCCGTCACGCGTACCGACGACTTGCGAAATATCACAAACGCCCTCTTTGATAAGGTCTTGCGCGTTGCCGAGCCACACGTTCGTGCCGTGGGTAAGACCCGAGATCTGCATAAGATCGGCAAAGTTCTTGGGCTTTGCGTCCACAAGAACCTGTTGAATAAAGCGTGTTCCCATCTCGGGGAGCCCGTAGGTACCGACAGGACACCCAAGTGCCTCGGACGAAACACCGAGAGGACGCGTGGACGCAAACAGCTCGTAGATGGACGCATCGTTCATCTTCACGTCAAGCACACTCGTGTTCGTGTAGCGCTCAAGCATTTTATACTTGGTCGGCATATCGTGTCCGAGCTCATCGAGCTTTAAGATGGTATCGTGCAAAAATTCAAAGGGGAAATGCGTGGTAATAATGCTCGAATTCGGGTCGTCGGCGGGGTGCTGTACGGGTGAAAAATCGTGAATGTCGTATTCCGTCGGCACAACGATAATGCCGCCGGGGTGCTGACCCGTGGTACGCTTGACACCGATACAGCGGCTGATGATATGGAACATTTCTGCTTTGGGCAGGGTGAGCTTTCGGTCCTCAAGATATTTTGCCACAAAGCCGTATGCGGTCTTTGAAGCAAGCGTACCGAGTGTTCCCGCACGGAACACGTGCCCTTCGCCGAAAAGCTCCTCGGTGTATTTATGCACCTTGCCCTGTACATCGCCCGAAAAGTTTAAGTCGATATCGGGGGATTTATCACCGTGGAACCCAAGGAAGGTTTCAAAGGGGATGTCTTGTCCGTCGGCATACATCGGCGTTCCGCAATGCGGACAGCTTTTGTCGGGAAGGTCAAAGCCCGAGCCATAGCTGCCGTCCGTGATAAACTCGTTATATCTGCAAGAGGGACAGCGATAATGCGGGGGCAGAGGGTTGACCTCGGAAATACCCGACATAATGGCAACGAAGGACGAGCCGACCGAGCCGCGCGAGCCGACGAGATAGCCGTTTTGCTCACTAAAGGCGACGAGCTTTTGCGCGATCATATAAAGAACGGCAAAGCCGTGCTTCACGATAGAGTCAAGCTCCTTTTTTAAGCGTCCCGAAACGATCTCGGGAATATTTCCTTCATATCCGTACCAATCCATTGCACGGTCCCAACAGCGCTGTTGAAGCTCCTCGTCGGCACCGGGAAGGCTGGGCGTATAGGTTCCCTTGGGAATAGGGCGCAAAGGCTCGATGGAATCTGCAATTTTATTGGGGTTCTCGATGACTACCTCACGGGCAAGCTCTTCTCCCAAATAATCAAATTCCGCAAGCATCTCTTCGGTCGTGCGAAGATAGATGCCCGTATCTCTGTCCGCGTCCTTGAACTTCATTCCCGCAAGCAGGATCTTACGGTAGATCTCGTCCTCTTTTTCTAAGAAATGCGCGTCACAGGTGGCGACGGTGGGCTTTCCGAGCTTTTTGCCGAGGTCGATGATGCGTCGGTTGATGCGCTTCAAGTCCTCGACAGAGGACACACCGCTATTCTCTCCAACCATAAACATATTGTTGGATAAGGGCTGAATTTCAAGGTAATCGTAGAAGGAAGCGATCTTTTCGATATCTTCCTCGGAACGGTTATCAAGAATGGCTTGATAAAGCTCTCCCGCTTCGCAGGCAGAGCCGATGATAAGTCCCTCACGGTGCTTTTCGATCTCGGTACGCGGAATGCGGGGAAAGCGCTTGAAATAGGTAAGATAGCTTCCCGAAATGAGGGTGTAGAGGTTTTTAAGTCCCGTCGCATTTTGGGCGAGAATGATGGCGTGGTGCGTCCGAAGCTTTAAGGGGTCGGAGCTTTCGCTCATTTTTTCGCCGAGAACGGTATAGTCGCCAATGCCTTCCTTAGAAAGCCGCCCCATCATCTCAAGGAAAATGGCGGCAAGCGTTTCCGCATCGTCCACCGCCCGGTGGTGGTGGAAATCGTCCAGCTTATAGTGCTTGGCAAGCGCGTCTAGGGTATGCTTTTTTAGGTCGGGGTTTGCGTATTGGGAAATGGCGACCGTATCCAGCCACGGGTTCTCAAATGCCACACCGCATCTTGCCGCGGCGGCACGGATAAAGCCCGTATCGAATTTTGCATTGTGTGCGACCAAAAGGCAACCGTCGGCAAAGGCAAGAAAATCCTTTAATACGGCGTCTACGGGCGGCGCATCCTTTACCATATCGTCGGTGATGGACGTGAGCTCGGTGATCTTTTCGGGAATGGGAACACCGGGGTTGGAAAAGCTCGAAAAGCGGTCAACGATCTCGCCGCCCACGAGCTTCACGGCACCAAACTCAATAATTTGGCAGTTGGTTGCGGAAAGACCCGTCGTTTCAAGGTCAAAAACGACCGTAGGCTGTCCGTAATCGGGATTATCAAAGCCCGTGACGGCAGGTGCCTCGTCGTTGACGTAATACGCCTCAATGCCGTAAATGACCTTAAGGTCCGATTTTGCCTTTTCCACCGCAAGCATTACCTCGGGAAAG
>JAZSBJ010000034.1:0-19546 GCA_045602305.1 Eubacteriales bacterium
CGAGCAGGTGGAAACCACGCTTGAGGGCATCACCGTTCAAGTGGGACGCACGGGCGTTTTGACCCCGACGGCAGAGCTTACCCCCGTATACCTTGCGGGAAGTACGGTTGCGCGTGCCACGCTTCACAATCTTGATTTTATCGTCGGCAAGGACATTCGCATCGGCGACCGCGTCATTTTGCAAAAGGCGGGCGACATCATTCCCGAGATCGTGCGCTCGCTTCCCGAAAAGCGCACGGGGGAAGAAACAATATTTGAGATGCCCGCGGTTTGCCCATCTTGCGGACACCCCGTATCCCGCGACGATGCGGGTGAGGGGGCGGCGGTGCGTTGCACGTACGCCGCTTGTCCCGCACAAAGAGCAAGGGGCATCATCCACTTTGCTTCCAAGGGCGCAATGAACATTGACGGACTTGGCGAGCAGATCGTTGCCTTGCTTCTCGAAAACGGTTTGATTGAGGACGCATCCGATCTTTACACGCTTTCTGCCGAGGCGGTTTCGCATCTTGAGCGTATGGGTGAAAAGTCGGCAGATAACCTAGTGAACGCCATTGACGCATCGCGCAGGGCGGGGCTCGAACGGCTCCTTTTTGCGCTCGGCATTCGTGGCGTTGGAGAGAGCGCGGCTGAGGCGATCGCCGCACGCTTCCGCACCCTTGACGCTTGCATTTCTGCATCCTTTGAGGACTTTTCCGCGGTGCCCGATATTGGTCCTATTACGGCGTCGGGGCTTTGCGAATTCTTTGCGGATGCGGAAAACCGCGCGCTGATTGAGCGCTTGCGCGAAAGGGGCGTGCTTTTCGACGCGGTGAAGGAAAAGCCGCTTGACACGCTCGCGGGGCTCACCTTCGTTTTGACGGGCACACTTCCCACCCTCTCGCGCGACGAAGCAAGCGAGAAGATCAAGGCGGCGGGGGGCAAGGTTTCGGGCTCTGTTTCCAAAAAGACCTCTTACGTTGTGGCAGGAGAGGCGGCAGGAAGCAAGCTGACGAAAGCAAACGAGCTTGGCGTTCCCGTCATCGACGAGGAAGCACTCCTTAAGATGCTATAAAGGAAAAGTCCGTTTCCCAAGGGAAACGTACTTTTTTTATTTTCTGCCGTAGCGCGCGGCAAGCGTTTGAAAATAGGCTTTGTCGACGGTGGCAAGCTGTTCTTTCGTTACACGGTACGCCCAATTTCCCTCGGCTCTACCGGGGGTATTGAAGCGGGTGTCCCCGCCGTAGAGAAGCAGATCCTGTATGGGGAAAACAACCAGCCCCGCGTGCGACGCGTAAAGCGTTTCGATGGCGGCGCGACAGCCCTCGTGCAGGTCGTTGCCCTTGTAGCCCGAATAGCGGTAATAGGCGGTACGCTTTTCGTCGGGAAGCTCCAAAAGGAAGCCAAGCAGGGTGTTGTTGTCGTGCGTGCCGCTATATGCCACGGTGTTGTGGGGATAGCGATAGGGGATATGGTGCGAGTCTTCCCCGTCGAGGGCGAAGGCAAACACGCGCATTCCCGGGAAGCCGCTATACGAAAGAAGCTCGCCGACCGACGGAAGCAGGTCGCCAAGGTCCTCGGCGATGATGAGCGCTTCCCCGCCCACCTCTTTCAGCATATCAATAAAGGCAAAGCGCGGTCCCTCGCGCCAGACGCCGCCCTTGGCGGTCTTTGCACCGAAGGGAATGTCAAAATAAGTGTCGAAGCCGCGGAAATGGTCAAGGCGCACGCCGTCAAAGAGGGATAGCATATGACGGATGCGGGCGCGCCAAAAGCCGAAGCCGTCCATCTTCATTTTATCCCAAGCGTAAAGGGGGTTGCCCCAAAGCTGTCCGTCCTCGCAAAAATAGTCGGGCGGCACGCCCGCAACGCCGCGCGGGTATCCCTTTTCATCAAGGTCGAAGAGGTCCTTGTGGAAATATACGTCGGCGCTGTCGAGGGAAACATAGATGGGAAGGTCGCCGATGACGGAGATTCCCTTTTCCTTACAATAGTCGTGCAAGCGCGTCCACTGCAAAAGGAAGATATAGGAGATAAAGGCGTAGGTATTATACACCTCGGCGTCGGGCGTAAAAACAGAAAACTCCTGCCATACGGTGCCGCCATTTGCCGCCTTTAAGCCCTCAAAGCGGCAATACTCATCAATGTACGGATTTGCCGCAAGAAAGGTGTCAAGGCTTCCTTTGTCCGAAAAGCGCGATGCGGCGCGCGAAAGAAGCGCGAGCCGTTCCTTTTCAAGTCGCTCGTATTCGCAGGTGTACGCGACCCTCTCCTTTGCTCCGTTTAGCTCCTCTTCCGTCAAAAGTCCGCGGGCAAGGAGATCCTCAAGGTCGAGGAAGAAGGGGTTGAGGCTAAAGGACGAGGGAGATGCGTAGGGGGAATGAAAGGGATCGGTCGCGGTGAAGGGCAACACCTGCCAATAGGAAAAGCCGCACGACGCGAGCATATCCACAAACTCGTACGCGCATTTTCCAAAATTGCCTGAGGAATATCCGCTTGGCAGGGCAAAAACGGGCATTAACACACCCGCTCCTCTTTTTTCGATCATAAAGGGCTCCTTTGCGATGGTTATATATACTATATTTTACCGCTTTTTTTGCGTCTTATGTTGCGGAAAAGATTTCGATACGAAGAAAGGCAAGCCTACGCTTGCCTTTCGCGGGATCATTATTTGATCTTGGTGTATCTCGTGGTGGAAATGATGACGTATTCCTTGCCCTGCGAATCCTCACCGCGAACGTAGGTCACGCCCTCTTCCGTGCCGATATACTCAGGCTCGTCGAGCTTGGTGAGGGGGGTGTTCTCAGTTGCGCGCTCCAAGATGGTAAGCACGATGCGCGTGTCCTCTTCCTCGCCTACGATCTCATACGTGCCCTTAAAAACGACGTCGTTGTAGGTGAAGGTGAAGTTCTTTCCTTCAAACACGTACATTGCCTCGCCTGCGGCATCCACGTAGGTGCCCGAGGGACGTGCGCAGGAAACGAATGCAGTCAGTGCCATAGAGATGAGCAGCATAAGTGCTACGATTTTTACAGTTCTTTTCATTTCAAGATCCTCTTTGCATTTTCTACGGCAGCGTGCCGTCGGATTACCTTAATATTATACTCGATATTTTTATGTTTGTCAAGTATCTGCTTGAGGTTTTTGAAAATCAAAGGGCTGACATCAGGCGGTTGACCGTTTCCATTCCGCAACGGATGCCCTCATCAATGGGCTCCTCGTGGCAAAGCTCAAGCGCATAAGCGCCGCAATAGCCCGATTTTTTGATGATGGAAAGGCATTCTTTAAGGTTGATGACGCCGTTTCCGATTAAGGTATCCTTGACATACGAGCCGTCCTTTGTCAGACGGAAGCCGGGGGCGGGTCCCTCGGCGGCAGGGCGGGAAAGATAGTCCTTGATATGCACGTGCTTCACGTCGTCGATGAATACGCGAAGGAAATCCTCGGGCTTTTCATTGACGAAAAGAATGTTGCCAAGGTCGGCACATACGCCGACGTTATCGGCGCGCTCCTTGATGGCGCGGAAAAATTCGCCGAAGCCGAGAACGCCGTTGACGGCGCTTCCCTGATCCTCGTAAATGCAGGTGATGCCGTATTTCTTTGCCTCGCGGGCGACCAGCTCTGCGGCGTCAACAGCCACCGCAATGCGGCGAAGGAACTCTTCTCTTGTGCCCTCTTTCGGGGGATCGGGAAGCAGGGTGTGATGCAAATAGGGGGCGCCGAGAACTGCGGCGATCTCAATCTTCTCGCGGATGTCGTCCAGCGTTTCGGTTTCGGTATTGTAGAACACGGACGAGCAAGCCATCGAAAGCCCGTAGGAGTCGAGGACGCGGCGCATTTCCTTTGCCGCTTTCACATCGGGAACGGCGGCACATTTTCCCTTTGCCATAGAGAAAAGCTCAACGGACGAAAAGCCAAAGGCGCAGGCGTACTCGGCGGTCGCCTCAACGCCCTTCTCTTCCACCATCGTGTGGAAGGTGGTATACAGCGTATAATTCATTATACCTCTCCTCTCGCGATCTTAAGCTCTCTTTGTACAAGGCGAAGTGCCTCGACCGCCTCGCAAAGCGGCACGGGGCTCGGCTTGTTTTCAAGAATGGCGTCCACAAAGGTTTCGATCTCGTAAAGGAAGGTGCCGAAGTCCTTGACGTTGATGCCAAGGTCCATCGTGATGCGCTCGGGAAGCACAGGCACGAAGGGCTCGCCTTCCTCGGGATACACGGTAAGCTCACTGCCTGCGGCAAGGGTGAGGCTTGCCTTTTCAAAAATGACGCGGAAGCCGCGGTCAAAGGGCACGGATACGGGAAGATCCCAAGACGCCTCGGCGGTGATGACGGCGTCACCGTAGTGATAGGTGGTCCAAAGCTGGCGAATAATGCCGTCCTTGGTGGTTGCCGCCGTTGCCTTTAAAGCATCGGGATCGCCACCCATTAGATAGCGAATAAAATCGACGTCGTGAATATGAAGGTCGATGGGCATACCGCCCGTTCTTTTGGGGTTGTCGTAATCAAACACCCACACGGGCTTGGGGCTGATGCGGTGGAAATCTGCCGCGAGGAGCTTTCCGTAGCGTCCGCTTTCCATTACCTCTTTCAAATACGCATACTGCGTCGTAAAGCGAACGACGTGCGCGACGTGTACGCGTCCGCCCGTTTCCTTTTCCTTTTGAAGGAGCGCCTCTGCCTCGTCCAGCGTCAAGCAAACGGGCTTTTCCACAAGCACGTTTTTGACGTGATCGAGCGCCGCCGTTACAAAGGGGGCGTGAAGTGCTGTGGGAAGGCAGATGTCGACAAGGTCGAGCTTTTCCTTTGCAAGCATCTCGTTTGCGTCCTTATAGACGGCAGCACCGCTTTCCTTGGCGATCTCCGCGGCTTTTTCCTGATTGAAGTCAGCGATCGCAACGAGCGTAGCCTTGTCCTTTAAGGTGTTATACGCCTTTGCGTGTACAGCGCCGATGCCGCCGCAGCCGATAAGTCCTACTCTTAACATTATCGTTCTCCTTTTCAAAGATTCGCGATGATCTTCTCAAGATATGCCTTGGAAGAAAGAAGATCGGACGCGTATTCGGGGGTCTTTTGTACCTCGTATTCGATGGTAACGGATTCGAGCTTTCCCTCTTTCTTGAGAATGGCAAGAATTGCAGGGAAATCAACAATGCCCGTGCCGAGCCTTACTTCCTTGCCCTTGGGGGCTCTGTCGACGGGGTGAAGGGCGTCCTTGCCGTGCATACCGTAGATGTAGGGGGCAAGACGCATCGCGGCGTCGGTGGGATTGGCTCTTCCGTTGATGACGAAGTTCGCAGGGTCAAGGTTGACGCCTACGTTAGGAAGCGCGACTTCGTCGATAAAGCGAAGAAGGGTTGTGGGGAGCATCTCGCCCGTTTCAAAGAGGAAGCGCTGTCCGCGCGGCGCGATCGCGGCGCAGATATACCGCGTTGCCTGCACGATCTCGATATGTACGCGGTTCATCGGGTCGTCGGGCATATAGCCGATATGGGTGACGATGTTCTTAACGCCCAAGCGATGGGCAAGCTCAGCCCCTGCCAAAATATCGTCCACGCGGCGCGCGCGATAGGCATCGGGCACAAGCCCGAGGGTTTGGTACATACCCGGGTAACGCCAATCGGCAGGACCCGACCAGCCGCACCAAACGGCGGTGACCGTGAAATCGAAATCACGGCAAGCGGCGTTTATACGCTCCGCCGCCTCGGGGGTGCGGTATCGGTCACTCCAAACGGAGATCTGACCAAAGCGGAAGCCAAGCGTGGCGGCGTTTTTAATACACTCATAGGGATCGCCCTCAAGGTAGATCAAATATCCAACGTTCATTTTTATCTCCTTTACAGCGAAAAAAGCTCTTTTTCCATTTCGGGGGTGGGCTGTCCGCCATATTCGCAAAGCTCAAACGCCTCGGCAAAGCGAACCTTTTTCCCGCGTGCTTCTCCGTAGCGCGCGATGAGCTCGGAACGGAAGCGGGCGGCGGTTTTGGCAAAGCGGACACCGAAGCCGTGCTTTGCCGCCACGATCTCCCCGTCCGTCGTTTCGGGGGTGATCTCCATTCCCCAAAGAGATGCGTGCTTTTCTTCATCGGTCACGGGCAACGCTTCCCCGTGGTTGTAGGGGAGCCACTCGTAGACCTGACTTTGATTGAGGTGGGCGAGGTGCATTTTGACGTCGATGACGTCGTCGATGTCGAAGACGTAGGTGGCTTCAAAGGGGGGATTTTTAAAGCGATCCTCGTTATAGATGATCACGGGCATCTCTCGCATCGCGGGCGACTCGGGGCAGGTGTGCGGCACGGTCAAAAGATAGGACGCGTCCTGCACGAGCTGAGCGACGGCGCGGTGGTCTGCGTGATAGTCGCAGGTGCGGTGCGTAACGATCAGGTCGGGGGCAAAATCTCGAATGTAACGAATGACGCGCTTACGCGTTTCAAGGTCTGCCATCAGCTCACAGTCGCAATTGTCCCATACGTCGTAGGTGATGCCGAGATATTCCGCGACTGCCGCAGATTCCGTGGCTCTTTGCGCGGTGGTTTGCTCGGGGGTAAGGATATGGTGGCCGCCACTACCGTTACACACGCTTAAAAAGCGCACCTCGTGTCCTGCCTTGATCCATTTGTATGCGATGCCGCCTACACGAAACTCATTGTCGTCCTGATGGGCACCAATCGAGAGAATTTTCATATTTTTTGCTCCTCTTTCCGTTTTTTAAGAAAAAGTTATTGACATCCTACTATTTGTATTATAAAATAGATATCAAAGAGCTACAAGTAATATATTGACTTATTTTTGCACGATATTGATATTTGGGTGTTATATGATAGAGCGTTACGAACATCACGAAAATTTGAAAAAGAACCGTTTATGCCCATTCAAGCTGGATCTTGTCCACGGAAACGCCGAGGCGATCTCCAACTGGCACAGAAACATTGAGATCATTCTCGTTTTGGGTGGGACGGGAAAGGCGCGCTACGGCACGCGTGAGCTTGCCCTGACAGAGGGCGATATCGTTGCCGTCAACGCCGAGGTGCTTCACCGTCTTTATACCGATGCGGATTTTTCCTATTATTATTTGATCGTCGACGAGGGCTTTTGCCTTGAAAACGGTATTTTTATCGACCGTCTTTCGCTCGATCCCATTTTTCACGACGGCGAAGCGACTGCTCTTTACCAAAAGGTGGCAGAGGAGTTTTCTCACGAAGCGGAAAAATCTCCTTTGGGGGCGACGAGGCGCAGAGCCGCGGTTTTGGCACTGCTCCTTTCCCTTTACGAAAAGCACGCCACCCCGACTGCCGCAAGCACCCCCTCAACGACGGTGGCAGAGGAATACGTGAAGCGCGTTTTACGGCATATGAATGACCGCTATAACGAAAAAATGACGCTAGAGTCGCTTGCCGCACTTTGCGGCATCACGAAATTCCATTTGGCACGCGAGTTTAAGCGTTACACGGGGCAAACGGTGCTTTCCTACCTCAACACGCTCCGCTGTGAGCGCGCAGCGCTTTTGATCTCCGAGGGTAAGAGCGTGACCGAGGCGGCATTTGCCACAGGCTTTGAGTCCCTTTCCTATTTTTCCCGCACCTATAAGCGCATTTTCGGCTCGTCCCCCAAAAATGCAAAATGATCTCCCCAAAAGGCATAGAAAGCGCGAATGCTTTGCCGATCGGGGAGATCGTTTTTTATACATATTTTTTACGCTTGCTCCACCCAAACGACATAGTCGTAAATGGGTTGACCGCCGGACATTACGGTGACCTCGCACGCAGAATCGGTCTTTTTGCGGATATACTCCGCTACCTTTTGCGCGTCCTCTTCGGTCACGTTTTCTCCATAGATCAGGGTGACAAATGCGGCGTCCACCATACCGCGCGTGAGCTGCTTCATACAAGCAGAGGCACTGCTCGATACACAGGCGATGGTGTTTTCCACAAGACCTAAGAACTGTCCCTTTTTGATCTTGAAGCGACTGATCTTGGTGCTACGCACGGCGTACGTCACGGACATCGTGGTCACGCGCGTGATCGCCTCGGTCATCGTCATAAGGTTCTCGTCCTCGTCCGCATCGGGATTGTAGGCGATCATCGCCGCTACCCCCTCGGGCACGGATTGGCTGGGAAGAACGATTACGCGACGCTCGGTCACAAGCTCGGACGCCGCCTTGGCGACCATAGCGATATTCTTGTTGTTGGGCAGAATATAGACGACCTCGGCAGGCGTGCGAAGAACAGCGTCAATGAGGTCCTGCGTCGAGGGATTCATCGTTTGACCGCCCTCGATGATGGCGTCAACCCCCACGTCAAGGAAGAGGTTTTTGATGCCCTCACCCATACAAACGGAAACAAAGCCGTACTTTTTCTCGGCGCGAATGGGCTCCTCTTGTGCTTGGACCTTGGGTGCCTTGACAGCGTCACCCGCAAGAGCGGTATGCTGATTACGCATATTCTCGATCTTTACGGTGAAAAGACTGCCGTAGCGAAGTGCCTCGGTCAAAACGAGTCCCGGGTCGTTGGTGTGGACGTGGAGCTTGATCATCTTCTCATCGTCCACGAACACGACGCTGTCGCCGATCTCGGTAATAAAGGCGCAAAGTGCGCTTGCCGTATTGTCGCCGAAAAATTCTTCGCTCTTATCTACGATACATTCGGTGCAATAGCCAAAGGTAATGTCCTCGGTCGAGAAATCCGCAAAGGACGCTTCCTTGACATTCTCCGCTTCATCCTCGGGAGCCGCGTCAACGGGATGCCCGTCAAGCACCGCCTTCATACCCTGCAAAACGCAGACAAAGCCGTAGCCGCCCGCGTCTACAACGCCCGCTTCCTTTAATACGGGAAGCATCTCGGGAGTTTGGTCGAGGGTGCGCTCCGCACTGGCGACGACCACGTCAAACAGCTCGTCGACCGAGATCTTACGGTTGGCGGTATAGGCGGCACGAGCGTCCTCGGACGCGACGCGCATTACGGTGAGAATGGTGCCCTCGGAGGGCGACATCACCGCGCGATACGCTTCCTTGGTGCCTGCCTCAAACGCCTTGACCCAAGCAAGCGCATTTGCTTCCTTGAGCTCGTGGAACGCCTTGCCCACACCGCGGAAGAAGAGGGAGAGAATGGCGCCCGAGTTGCCGCGTGCGGAACGGAGCATTTGGTTTGCCGTTTCCTCTGCCGCCTGTCCAAGCGTTAAATTCTCATCCACACCTGCAACGGTGCTCATCGTGAGGCTCATATTGATGCCCGTATCCCCGTCGGGAACGGGAAAAACATTCATATTGTTCGTTTCTTCTTTTTTTCGCGTCAAAAGGTTTTTTGCCGAAACGACCATATCGTGAAACAAATTACCGATGGTTTTCTTCAAGGCTTTGCTCCTTTCAAGCTATTAACGCTCCGTACCGAGGAAGAAAAGTGCCAGCGTACCGGGACCCGAGTGCGCACCGATAACGGTGCCCGTGTACCCGATCACAACCTCACACTTCGGATATTTTTCTTTGATCTTATTGGCAAGATACTCTGCGTCTTCAATGCAATCGCCGTGGCAGATGTAGTATAGCTGCTCCTCGGGCTGGATAGCGGTTGCCGCGATCTTATCGAACATCGCGTCAATGGACGCGCGGCGACCTCTGACCTTGGACACGTTGATGAGGTGACCTGCGTTATCCACGTGCATAAAGGGCTTGATAGAGAGCATCGTACCGAGAACTGCGGTTGCCGCGCTCACTCTGCCGCCCCTCTTTAGGAAGAAGAGGTCGTCAACAGTAAACCAATGGCAAAGATGCAGGCGGTTTTCCGTGGCAAAGGTACACGCTTCCTCAATCGAGGCGCCCGCGAGCTTTTTCTTTGCGGTGAGCGTTACAAGAAGACCTTGACCAAGGGATGCCGCGAGGGTATCCACCGTTAAGATCTTGCTTTCGGGATAGGCTTCCTTTAACTCCTCTGCGGCGTTTCTGCCCGCAACGTAGGTCGCGGAAAGACCCGAAGAAAAGCCGAGGTAAAGGATATCCTTTCCTTCCTTGAGATAGCCCTCAAAGAATTCCTTAAAGCGCTCCATATTGACGGCTGAGGTGGTGATGGGCGTCTTATTTCTGAGCATCTCGTAAAATGCGCGAGGCTCAACCTCGCCGTTAAGACGGCTCTCCTCTCCAATCTGCAAAACGAGATCGATCACGCCAATGCCGTACTGCTCTGCGACCTCTTTGGGAAGGTCTGCACCGGAATCGGTCAAAATTACATATTCACGCATAGGGTTCGGTTCCTTTCTTTTTTGGAGATGTTGACAAGTCAACATCTCTATTGTACCATATGCCGTTGGAAAAATCAAGTCTTTACGGCTTTTTTCTGCTTTTTAGGGAAATAGACGGTCAAATATGCTCGCCCTTTAGAATGCGGCTTGGAATTTCCGAAAGCAAAAGGTAGGCAACCTCCTCGCCAAAGCGAGAGGCGATGCTCTTTTCGGCTTCCGAAAGAATGGGGGCTCGTGCCGCCGTATCGTGGGCGTCACTCGCCACGACGTGTATGAGCGCGCGGCTCATCAGCTTTTTGATCTGACGGCGCATACGGGGGCTTGCGTCCTTGGCAAAGGCAGCTGCATCCACTTGGAAGAGTGTACCGCGTCTTTCCCATTCTGCCAAGAGGTCTTCTTCACCGCGCAAGCAGGAGTAGCGTTCAATGTGGGCTAGAATAACGTGGAATCCCTCGGAGAGCATCTGCTCCATCGCGTACTTGATGGTGAAGATGGGCGTGCCGGGGAAAAAGTCCATCAAAAGATATCTTCCGCCAAGCAAGCGGCACTCACCGCTTAAGAGGGCTTCCGAGCATTCGGTGTGATACCCAAGCTCGTTGCCGAGATAAAGCTCCATATCGGGATATTTTTCAGCGGCGTAGGCAGACAAGAGGGCAAAGGCGCGCTCTGCCTTCCTACCGTTGTGTCCGTAATACACGGGATTAAAGTGAGGAGTCAAGCACAAAGCACGCGTGCCGTCGCGGTACGCCATATCCAGCATTTCGTACATCATCTTCTCACTTGACGCACCGTCGTCAACCCCACAAAGGATATGGGAATGGATATCGGTATAGTACACGGAAAGCCCCCTTCCTTTTGCAAAAAACGGTCCCGCTTTTTACAAAACATTCTATTACTATTATAGTATACACTAATTTTACCGAATTGTCAAGCAAAACCGACTTGCAATTTTCCGCATAATATGCTAAAATAAAAGCGAAACATCAAAGCGCTTTTTCATATGCTGATAAAAAAGGGGGAGCGATATGGCAAAAAGAACATTAAAGGGGGGCGCAATGCTCGCACCCGTACCCGCCGTTATGGTTTCCGTCGGCGATGAAAACGAGAAGAATATTTTGACGGTGGCTTGGTGCGGAACGGTCGCAACACAGCCGCCAAAGACTTATATTTCGGTGCGTCCGTCAAGGCATTCCTATGAGATGCTTCGCAAGACGGGAGAGTTCGTTATCAATCTCGTTCCTGCCGCAATGGCAAGGACGGCGGATTATTGCGGCATCTACACGGGCGCAAAGGTGGATAAGTTTGCAAAATGCAATCTGACGCCCGCGCCCTGCGAGGGAGTAGATGCCCCTGCCATTGCCGAGTGTCCCGTATCCATCGCCTGCCGCGTGACGGATATCGTCCCGATGGGAACGCACGATATGTTCCTTGCGGACGTTGTTTCGGTCGAGGCGGACGAGGCACTCTTTGACGAGAAGGGCGCACTGCACCTAGAGCGTGCGGGGCTTTGCGCTTACGTGCACGGCGCGTATTACAAGCTGGGGGGCAAGATCGGCACCTTTGGCTTTTCCGCAAAAAAGAAAAAGAAAAAAAGAGGATAAAGAGATGGAGAAAGCAAAAATCGACCGCATCAACGCCCTTGCCGCCAAGGCAAAGGCCGTACCCTTGACCGATGAGGAGCTTGCCGAGCAAAAGGCACTCAGAGAGGAATATCTCACCGAGTACAGACAAGCGTTACGCGGGCGCGGCGGCGAGCGCGTCGTCCTTGGAAGTGACGGAAAAAAGACCGTCGTAAAAACAGAGAAATAACAAAAAACGCATAGCAGATCCGTTTCAAAGACAGCTATGCGTTTTATTTTTTCATCCCGAGCGTTGCGACGAGCTGCTCAAGCCCTCGATAGGACGCCGTGCCGCTTTTGAGTTGGGCGTCGGTCTTGGCACAAAGGGCGAGCTTTTCTTCAATAAAGGCGGCGCCCATCCGCTTTGCAGAACGGAAATAGAGCCCTGCACGGTATTCGTGCATTCCGAGCGCTTTAGCAATCTCCTTTTCCCCACTTCCCTCTTCCGCAAGGAGTGCGACCGAAAGAAGATCGGCGTAGAGCTTTGCGACTTGGGCAAGCACGGAGATGGGGTCTACGCGGCGGCGCTTCATATCGCCGAGATATCGGTACGCCTCTTCCATCTTGCCGTCAAGAAGGGCGTTGGTCAGGCTGAAGGCATCGCTTTCCACCGTTTGGATGCAGACGAACGAAAGCTCCTTTTCGGTCACTGCCGAGAGCCCGTTGGCTTTGGCATAGTCCGAGAGCTTTTCGATCTCGTTTTTCAGGGTATCCATATCGTGTCCGACGCGGGCAAGCAAGGAAGCGGGCAAGGCTTCGGTGTAGGAAAGCTCTCTCGCCGCGAGGTGACGGCGGATCCAAGAGAGGAGCGCCGCATCGGCAGAATGGTAAAAGGGTACGACGGAAAGACTTTTTTTGAGGCGGGTGATCAGTTTTGAGGGGCGCTTTTCCGTGCCCGTATCCAAGCCCTCTTCCGCCGCGGTAAAGACGACGGTGTTACCGCTTTCCTCACCGATTTCCTCACAAAGCGCTTCAAACGCCTTTAAGGCACTCTCCTTCATTCCCTCAAAATCGGCGTTGTGCCATTCGATGAGCTTTCCGTCGCCAAACATCGTGGGCGTGCGGACGGCAGAGAGAACGGCGTCCGCATCGATCTCCGCGCCGTCGAAAACGAAATGCACGAAGGGCGCAAGCCCCTCGTCGGGAACGAGGCGGCGACGAAGCTCGCCGATGTAGTGTCGCTTGAGGTAATCTTCCTCGCCGCAGAACAAAAACGCTCCGTCGAGAGCGCCGTTTTTAATTTTTTCCTTGAGCTCGTTTTGCGTCATCGCGGAGCCTCCTTTCTTTGGGGAATCGGATTATTTTTCCGTGATCTTAAAGCGCATTTCGTTTCTTTGCGCCATACCGCCGATGACGGCGGCGTAAGAAAGCGTTAAAAGGAGCGTTTGTCCCTTTTTTTGAAGCGTTAGGGCATCGGTGTATGCCTCGGTCGGCAAAGTGCCGTAGAGGGTGTGATAAGAAAAAGCGGTCATCTCGCCGAGGCGAAACAAGAGCGATGCGCCGCCACGCTTGACGGCAAGCGAATTTCCGTTTTTCTCCACCGTGACGGTAACGCCGCTTTCTTCCTCGCGATAGGTGAAGGTCACGCCGTCGCCGTTTTGCGTAAGGCTTCCCGCACCGCGGACTTCCGCCGTTTCCGTATCAGAGGACAGAGGGGACGGACACAAAAGAAACGCGGAAAGAGAGGAAAAGCTCCCGTCGTAGCGAAGGATGCGCGAGCGTTGTAAAACCTTTACATTCATTCTTTGCTATAAAGAAAAGCAAAGGGGTTTGTCCCCCTTGCTTTAATAGTCCTTTCGGTTGTATTCGGAATGGGGGTTGATCAGCTTGCGCCAATCGAGATCCCCGCGGTCAAGTGCCATTACGAGCGCCTCAGCCGTCGCGATATTGGTTGCGACGGGGATATTATAAATGTCGCACAGGCGCAAAACGTCCTGCTCGGCACTGCTTTCGTCATATTTGGGCTCGGTGCTTTTGAAGTAGAACAAAAGGTCGATCTCGTTGTATGCGATGCGCGCGGCGATCTGCTCCGTGCCGCCGTCGATGCCGGCCATCATCTGCTCGATCTCAAGTCCCGTTGCGTCCGTGATATATTTGCCCGTCACAGAGGTCGCGGAAAGGCGGTGACGCGCAAGGATGCCGCAATACGCGATGCAAAACTGTGTCATCAATTCTTTTTTATTATCATCTGCAATAATGGCAATGTCCATATCTATCTCCTTATCTCTTTATCGTTCAAAAAAGTCTTTTTTACGCATTCTTTTCAGCGAAATCCCCTGCAAAAGAGGAATCTGCTTTCCCGATAGCCTTGCCGCAACGTTGCGGACCGCCAAAAGGAATTTTTTTCTCTCCCCTCTCGAGGTGTTATCCGCGCGCAGGCGTGGCAAAATACCCAAAAGGGGAACGCCGAGCATATCCGTGATCTCCCTTAGCGGGGGCATCGCCCCAACACCGCTTCGCGTGGGGACAAAATCGAAAAGCAAGCACCCCGAAACGGGGAACGCGTCGGCAAATGCCGCACACGCGCGCAGGCTTACAAAGGACGGATCGGTCAAAAGAAGCACACCGTCCGAAACGGTCTTTACCGCTTCATACGCGGCGCGCTCAAAAAGGATCAAAACGACGTCCCAAGCATCTGCTTGGATGCAAGCGGCCAGCCGTTCGGTGGACGCCGTCACATCCAAAGCATCGACCGCACAGGGTACAAAATCAATATTTTTTCCTACCGTAAGGATGGCTTGTCTTGGCAAAACGCTCCCAACGTCGGAAAGAGTATATACCACCTTTTCGGCAACGCCGAGCGCAACGTCGAGCGAGGGACGCTTGGGGCAAGCCTCAAGAATAAGAACGCGTTTTCCGCCTAAAGAAAGCCGATTTGCAAGAGAGGTTATGAAGCGTGCGCCGAGCGAATCGCGACTTTCATCCAAAATCGACCAAACGCCGAGCATAGCTACGCCTCCCTTTGTGCACTTATACGGTTATTATACTACAAGAGATGCCATTTTGTCAATATTTTACCCGTCTTTTTTTGCCTTGCCGACCATCTTTTTCAAAAAACGGAAATAGGGCAAAAAACATTGGTTTTTTTGGCATTTTTTTGCCCCTACATCTTGAAAAAAACAAAAAAATGTATTATAATACCTTTTGATTGTAATTTATGCTTTAGATATGAAGGGGACATCTGTTATGAACAAGTTTAAGAGAATCGGTGTTTTGACCTCGGGCGGCGACGCGCCCGGTATGAATGCGGCAGTCCGTGCCGTTACCCGTACCGCTTTGGCGCACGGCGTTGAGGTAGTTGCCATTTATCGCGGATATTCGGGACTCATTGATAAGGACGTCAAGGTCCTTTCCTTGCGTGACGTATCCAATACCATCAACCGCGGCGGCACGGTGCTTTATTCCGACCGTTGCCCCGAATTTAAGACCGAAGAGGGTATGCAAAAGGCGATCGCTTCCTGCCGCGAATTAGGCATTGACGGTATCGTTGCTATCGGCGGCGACGGAACCTTCCGCGGTGCGACCGACCTCACCCTTCGCGGTGTTCCCTGCATCGGTATTCCCGGCACCATTGATAACGATATCACCTCCACCGAAAATACCATCGGCTTTGATACCGCTATGAACACAACGCTCGATATGATCGACTGCCTGCGTGACACCTGCGAGTCGCACGCACGCTGTAACGTTGTCGAGGTAATGGGCAGACACGCAGGCGACCTTGCCGCATATACTGCACTTGCCTCGGGCGCTACCGCCGTTATCATCCCCGAGCTTCCTTTTGACGAGGAAAAGCTCCTCACCAAGATCCGCACCTCGCGCGCACTTGGAAAGAGAAACTTCATCGTTGTCGTTTCCGAGGGTATGGGCACCGAGTTCGGTCCCGCACTCACCGAGCACATCGAAAAGGAAACGGGCGTTGAGGCGCGCTTTGCACGCTTTGCACACGTCGTGCGCGGCGGTATGCCTACCCTGCGTGACCGTATGCTTGCTTCCCGTATGGGCGAGTACGCCGTGGAGCGCTTGCTTGAGGGACTTAGCAACATCGTCGTTTGCGAAAAGGGCGGTGACCTCACCTATACCGATATCTCCTTTGCTTTGATCGTTGACCGTATGTACAAGGGCAAGCTGAAGGACGGCGATCTTGACGCATTCTCCGCGGAGCAGGTCGAGGAAATGAAAGCGATCTGCGCAAAAAAGAAGGCACTCATTGCGCGCATTACCGCGTCGGTAGATAAGCTCGGACTTTAATTGTTGAATCCAATAAAAAACTCGATTTCCGGGGAAATCGAGTTTTTTGTTTTAGTGATTGGAGAATAGGATAATCTTATCCTTTGCCCCCAACGAAACGGGAATTTTGGAAAGATCACCCGCAAAGAGCGTGAGCTTGCCTTCTCCCTTTTTGACATATCCTAAGAGGATAGAACGGTTGTCCGCGGGGCTTGCCTCATACAGTGCGCGAATCAGCACGTCTGCCGTCGTTTCGGGAGGAATTTCCTCAAAAAATTCATCCACGGTTTTGGCATAGATCTCTTTGCTTTCGTACTCCTTGCTGCCCGCCGTATCATAGGTCAGAATATCGCAATAAAAATCATAGAGAGAGAAATCCTTACCGATCTGCGTCACCATTTTACTGACATAACGATTGCTGATCACGGCGTTGTTGACGCTGTAATGATTTACAACATCATAATTCTTGGGGTTGAGAAGCTCAATGACAATATCGATCTTTTCCCTGTCAAAGGTAGGATCTGCCATAATCTTTTTTTCCACGATATCCTGCACGTAGATCAAATACGTCAAGGCATTGGCATCAAGCTCCTCTTGCGGGACCTTATCATCCGAAAGGATCAGAACGCTCGTATCCTCTGCATGTGCGTCTACATAATCGGAGATTGCTTTGCAGATGCGCTCCTTATCGTTCACGATATCACCGTCAACACAGGTGACGTAGGAGTATTCCGCATACCGTCCTGCCTGATCGAGCGATGCCGTATCGTCGATCACGAGAACATTCATAATTTCATTCTCTTGCGTGTTCCATTCGCTGCGGAAAGCGTCAAATCCCTCCATCACAAAGCGGCTTTTGCTGTTGTGACCCAAAACAATGACGTTTTGCTTTGGCATTTGAAAATTCTCGCGCAAACGCAAAGAAAGACCGTGTGGGGGTTTCTCGGATACCTTGCTTTTAAGATCGCTTTCATGCTCGGCGACGTAGAACAGCTTTTCCACGCCCTCACGATCGTGCATAAAGGTAAGAGGAATCGCCTTGCGATGTGTATCGAGGAAGCGCTGTATATAGGCATCCTCCGCCCCGTCCGACGTTTTCTTGACGCCGTAAAAAGCGCCTCCCTTATACGAAAAGAGCGTGCGATATACGCTGTTAAGCTCCGGCATAATGGAGAACTGCGCCAGCATTTGACCGAGAATACGGCTAACGGGAACAGGAACGATATGACACTTCGTAGCGTGTCTGCGCTTCTGTGCGATGACCATATCCACAAGCTCCATCGTCCACCGATCGTCCACCTCAACGACCACCTGCTGATCATCGCGTGAGGTTTCCGCATCTGTCAACTCCACAACCTGCACGAGCGTTTTGACCGTAAGCGAGTTTCCCATACGCTCTGCGTGCGCCTCCCTATCGTATCTGCAAACGGTATACTGATCGTCCTTTCCCAAAATAACGATGGTTTTGGCTTGATCCAAGGAAACGTCGAGCAACTGCTTGGTCGAAAAAACGTCACCTTGACGCACGATCCAAGTCAGGCGGTCACGAAGTCCCTGCTTACGGATCAGGCGGCGCTTTTCGCGACGCGACAGCGTCCGTCCGCATCTTTCCTCCTCGAGCGCGATCAGCTCTGCGTGCTCCTTATGCAGCGTATCCGCAATGCGCTCTACGATCTCCTGCTTGATTTCCTCGGTGCGTTCCGAAGCAAGCACGACCACCTTTTCGGGGGTGTCGCTGTAAAGCAGCTCGTTGACGATCTCCGAGGCGCGGTTGTTCCAATGCAAAATAACGGTGTGCTCGGAGATGTGAAGAGGATGCTCACCCGAGGATGCTCTTTCGATAAAGCTCGAAATAAAATTCGTCAAATAACCGATGACAGCACCCGTAAAGGTCACCATACCGACGAGGACGACGGCAAGGCAGATCAAAACGGTAACGATGTGGCTGGAGGAAAGATCTGTAACGACCCCCTCAACGAAGCCTGCGTCCAGCACCATTCCGACCGTGTAGTACAGAGAATGCCAAAATCCAACCTCATTTCTTACGGGCGAGACCATCGAGATTACAAATGCGGCAAGCACAAGGAATGCAAGATTCAGGAACACGATGGTCATCAAAACAAGTCTTGCGGGATTTTTTACCCGCGCAATGCTCAAAAATTCGCGAAAACGTTTCATAAGAGCCTCCTTGCATATGATATCACTGCAATTATAACATACAGATCTCTTTTTAGCAATATTTTTGTCGCATTTTGTTTCAAAACGGAAACTTTGTCAAGAAGGTCACCTTGACAAGCTGAACAAAATATGATATGATATGCTAGCATTAATCCACAAAGGCAGGTAATATGACACAGATCGCCACATCTCTCATCTATCAGGTCGGCATCCTTTTTTTAATGATGGTGCCCGGTATTATTCTCAAAAAAGGAAGACTTGCGCCTGATAATTTCGGCAGAGGGCTTTCGGGGCTCGTTTTGTACGTTGCACAGCCTGCTCTCGTTTTTCTCGCTTATTTGCAGCCGTATGACCACCACATTTTAGAGGGCATCGGTTGGGTACTGTTATTCTCCTTCGTGGCGCACGCAATTTTTGCCGTTGCCGCGTTTTTGATCTTCCGCCGTGTAAAGCCCTCGCAAAGAAAGATTTTGCGAATGGTGACCATCTTCTCCAACGCCGCCTTTATGGGCATTCCCCTCATCGGGGCGATTATGGGCGGAACGGGACTGCTTTACGCAACCATTTACAACATCACCTTTAACCTTGTATTGTGGTCGCTCGGCGTTTACATCTGCACGCACGACCGCGATGAAAACGGCGACGGAGTACAGACTGAGGAAGAGAAACGCATCATTCGCCGCCGCACGATGCACTCCTTTGCGTTTGCCTTTATACATCCCGTTACCCTTGCGGCGTTTTTGGGACTTATCTTCTTCTTTTTCCCCATTGAAAACGCACTTCCCGCGCTCCTTACCGATGCGCTTGATATGCTGAAGGCAACCGTTGCCCCCCTCTCGATGATCGTCATCGGGCTTCGCCTTGCTTCCTCGAATTTTAAGGGCTTGTTCCGTGACAAGCATATGTATGTATTCTTACTCTTGCGGCATTTGCTTTTGCCCGGGATCGTGCTTCTCTTGCTGCGTGCGGGGCACGCGCTCTTCCCTTCCATCGACGAAACGGTGATGCAGGTCGTTTTGATCCTCGCCGCAGCCCCCGCCGCATCCTCGACGACGATGTTTGCGGAGAGATACGAGTGCGACGCCGAATACGCGGGCAAGCTCGTGACGGTTTCTACAGTCCTCTCCATTCTCACGATGCCGCTTTTGCTTTTGCTCTTGGGCATCGGTCAAAAAAACAAAAAATCCTTTTTCCTCTCGGAAAACGGATTTTTTTAACGCTATCCTTACGCGTTGGCTGCGTCAACGATAGCGGTGAACGCATCTACCTTGAGCGATGCGCCGCCGATCAGGCCGCCGTCAACGTTCTTCTT
>JAZSBJ010000035.1:0-8099 GCA_045602305.1 Eubacteriales bacterium
TATTCGACAAGCGCGTTTGCCGCATCGGCGTTGGCTGTGGTGTAGCTGACAAATACGTCCTTGCTCATAGTATTGTCTACTCCTTTAAGATATATAGATACACCATTATTGTAACATAAAGAAAACGGAATTGCAAGAGGAAAAAGAAAATCCGCCCGAGCAACGCTCGGGCGGATGGGAAATGAAGCTTGGACTGTGTCCAAATGAAGCTGTGAGCGTTCGCTCACAATGAAGCATTGCGCCTATGGCGCAAAATGAAGTTAAGCCTGCTCTGCGGAGGCAGAGCAGGCTTAATGCGCTTCAAAAAGGGATGGAGATCACTTTTTGAAGCGAGGACCGTAAGCGGCGCAAGCGCGGTAGTCCTGTCCTTCTTTATCCATACCGAATGCGTTCCAAGCGGCAGGACGGAAGATCTCTTCCTCGGGCACGTTGTGCATACAAACGGGGATGCGGAGCATCGAGCACATCGTGATGAGGTCGGCACCGATATGACCGTAGCTGATCGCGCCGTGGTTTGCGCCCCAGTTCATCATTACCTCGTACGCGGTCTTGAAGGGCGAGCCTTCCTTACCGTCGCAACGGGGTGCGAACCAAGTGCAGGGCCAGGTGGGGTTGGTTCTTTCCATCAAGGTATCCGAAACGGCATCGGGAAGGTTGACGGTCCAGCCCTCGGCGATCTGAAGCACGGGGCCAAGACCCTTAACGAGGTTGAGACGGATCATCGTGCAGGGCATTTCTGCCTTGGTGGTGTAGTGCGAGGAGAAGCCGCCGCCGCGGAAGTTGTCGAAGCCTGCTTCGCACCAAACGGTCGCGTCGGTCATCTTCTTGATGTCCTCGTCGGTAACTTCCCACCACTTCTTCATCGTGGCGTTGCCGTTTTCGTCGGTGCAGACGCCCGATGCGTCAAGACAAGCGGCACCCGAATTGAGCAGGTGGATGATACCGTTGGACTCCTTTGCCTTGCCCTCGAGCTTGTAGCCCGTTACGCGCTCGGTCGCTTCGCCCGACCAATAGGTGCGGACGTCCGCGAAGATCTGTGCGCGGTGGGTGAGCAAGCGCATCATCAACATACCCATACCGTTGAGAATGTCGTTCTCGGTGGCGAGGGTGTAGGGCTCGCGTGCGCCCTCATAGTCGAAGGTCGAGGAGAGCAGTGCCTCGGGGTAGTCGCAGTTGGGCCAATGGTCGGTCCACTGTCTTTGTCCCTGGAAGCCGCCCGCGATGGCGTTGTGTCCCACTCTCTCTTCCACGAAGGCGTCGGGAAGATTCTTGTTGCCTGCCATCAAGTCCTTGATGATGCAGTACATCTTTACGGTGAATTCCCACTGCTTCATCTTTTCTTCTGCAGTGAATTTGATGCGGCGGTCCTTGCCGAGGAATTCTACGGATTCGGGGTTATCGTCGCGCCCTTCCTTGCAGTGCTCAAGCGTCCAAGCAAGTGCCTTTTGATACTCTTCTTCGTTGTAGATGCCCTCTTCCATACGGCGGAGAATTTCTACCTCGTCGACGGATTCTACGCGCATACCGAAGTAGGATTCCATCATATCCTGGTCCATAATGGAGCCTGCGATACCCATACACTGGGAGCCGATCTGGAGATAGGACTTGCCCTTCATCGTAGCGACGGCAACGGCGGCTCTACCGAAGCGGAGCAGCTTTTCCTTAACGTCGTCGGGAATCTCGGTGACCTGGTCGCGGTCCTGAACCTCGTGGCCGTAGATGCCAAAGGCGGGAAGACCCTTTTGCGCGTGGCCTGCGAGAACTGCCGCAAGGTACACAGCACCCGGACGCTCGGTGCCGTTGAAGCCCCAAACACCCTTGATGGTGTAGGGATCCATATCCATCGTTTCCGAGCCGTAGCACCAGCAGGGCGTGACGGAGAGGGTGATGTCAACGCCTTCTTTTCTAAACTTATCGGCACAAGCCGCTGCCTCGGGCACGCGCCCGATGCAGGGGTGTGGCATAACGACCTTGACGGGCTCGCCGGTCGAGTAGGAGAGATTTTCTTCAAAGAGCTTCTTTGCCGCTTCCGCCATTGCCCAAACCAGGGGCTCAAGGGATTCGCGGAGCATCATCGGGCCGCGTCTGCCATCTACGATGGGACGGATGCCAATGACGGGATAATCGCCAATGTAACGGTTTTTTGCCATATGTGTTTCCTCCTAGGTGTGTTTTGTTCTCTATTTTTATTGTAATGCGCGCAAGCCGCTTTTTCAATAGCCTAAAATGCTGAAAAAAGCGCAAAAATAAACACAGTCATTTTCCACAAAACGGAAGCGCGAAAAGAAGCCTTTACGACAGAACCGAAAAAAACGCCCCGAAATCCTAGGGACGCCCTCTGGTTTTTGAAGCCTTTTTCCGCAAAACGAGAAAGCAATTTTTGACACCAAAAGAAGAAAAAGGCGGAAGGTGAACTTCCGCCTTTTGATGAAATGCGCTTCGCGCTTGAAACGGTTTGCGGGATTTTCGCTGCAGCTTTGTTTTTAGCAGATGGGCTAGGCGGATTTTGAGTCCCCGAAGAAAAAACAGTTGATAACTGTTTTTTCAAGGAGGTAACTGAAACAAGGAAAAACGAAGCGAGGCTATGCCGAACGCGCGTTTTGACTATGTTTCAGGAAGTGGAAAACGGAAAAAGCAAACAAAAACTCGAATAAAATGGAGAAAACCGCAAGGTTTTCCACCTTAATCAAATAGGGAAAAGAAAAAGACGAGAGTTGCACCCTCGTCTTAATTCCATAAAAAGTCATTTTTGTTTGCGGTTATGCCAAAATACGTCAGCCCATCTTAGATAACGCCCTTTTGGAGCATAATATTCGCGTAGATCGCGCTTTCGCCCGTAGCGATGATGGCATAGCACTTCTTTGCTTCCTCGTAGAAGTCAAAACGGTCGATGTTGCCGAGGGCATCCTTTCCGCGTGCATCGTGCTTCTCGATGATCCTTGCGTACTCATCCCAAATGGGGGTCTCCACCTTACCGACATCGCGGTCCATTAACTGCATCAAAACCGCGGGCTCGTCGACGTAGGTGTCGAGAGGGAAGACCGTGAGAATGGCATCGAGAATTTCGGGAATGCCGTGTCCGTCCATACGGATGACGATGGCATCCTTGCCCATCGACTCCGAGGGGAAGTTGCCGTCTGCGATGCAGATGCGGTCACTGTGTCCCATCTCGCAAAGCACCTTGAGCAGGGCAGGGGGGAGAATCTTCGGAATACCTTTTAACATAGCTTTTCTCCTTTTTTGTAAAGAATTATTTGCAATTTTCGAGTTCGGTCCAAATGCGCTCGGCAAAGAGGGTGTAGCCTGCATCGGTGTAATGCACGCCATCCTTGGCGAGCAGATCAAAATGCTCGTCGGAAGCCGAATAGAGGTCGATCACGGGAAGCGCGAGCCGTGCTCCGATGCGCTTTACTGCCTCGTTGCGCGCCTTGACACGTTCGGTGCGTTCCTCGTTTCTTAGGCGCGTGGAAAGAATGAGAAAGAAGTGCTTGGCGGGCACGGCATCGCGAATGGCGGTAACGAGCGCCTCGTACGCTTCCTCGTATCTTTCGTCCGAGAGATGCCAGCCGTGAAGGCCGTTATTAAACAGGATCACCTCGCGCGCTCCCTCCTCGCGCGCAAAGAGGGTCACAAAGTCGAGGTAGGTGGGGTTGTCGAGCCCTTTTGAGGTATGAATGCCGTCAACATACGCCCCGCCTGCCTTGCGAATGCGGTTCATATGGAGCCGTGTCATCAAGGAGATGGAGTCCCCGATGTACAAAATGCGCTTCGCGCCCTCTGTGGGTGCTTCCTCGTGCCAGGCGTTGCTCCACTCGAATCGCTCAAGCGTGATGCCTGTATCTTTTTCCTCGTAGGTCAATCCGTTTTCGTTCATAAGCACCTCCGTTTTCTTTATTTTACCACACGGTGCCCCACTGTGTCAATGGCGATTTTTGCGTATTTTTGCGCGGTTTAAGAAAAACCGCCGCGGAACTTCCGCGGCGGCGTGATTATTTTTGAAAGCAGGAAACAAGACGCAAAACCAGCTCGCGCTCCTCGTTTGACAGCGGGGTCACATCGACGAGAAGGCGATCGTCCGTACCGATAAGAGAATCTACAGTGGTGTGAAAAATACGGGACATTTCTACGATGTTGGCGAGCGAGGGAGAGGAAAGGGACATTTCCCAAGCGTTGACTGCACTGCGGGAAATTCCTAACCGCTTGGCGAGGTCTGTCTGCGTGAGTCCGAGCTTATCTCTGAAATAGCGAATTTTTTCTGCGATGGTATTTAACACGGCGACACCCCCTTTTTTTCATTTTACCTTATCACGAATGATTTTGCATTATCAATGATGATAATAAACACTTGACAAAAAGGGAAAGTTGTGATATAGTAAAAGCATAAATTTTAGCTTTGGAGGATTTCATATGGTTTCAAAAGCGAAAAGAGTGCACGCGTATGTATGGAGTGCACTTGCGGCGGCGGCACTTTTGGCATTTTTGCTCATTGGGTATTTAAATGCCGATGTGGGCGGTATTGGCATTGTCATCTGTTTTCCTATTTTCGTGTTTTCGTTCGTTTCTTGTCTCATCCTTGGCAATAACTTTATCGGGGATATGGTGCTTGAAATTTTCAGCTGGGGCTTCGTGCGTATGCCGGGGCTTATCTTCACCTTGGATCTTGACGGCATTCTTTGGCTTTTGACCGTGAAGCTCTTGTTCTGGGTGCTTGGCATTTTGCTTGCTATTCTTTGCGGAATTCTTGGCGTTGTGCTTGGCGCAGTGCTTTCGATTTTTGTATATCCCTTTGCACTGTATCGCGCATATCGCGGGAAAGAGATGGAGGACTAAAAATGAAAAAGTGGCTCGTTTGTATTGCACTTTGTTTGAGTATGGCGCTTCTTGTAGCGTGTAACGATACGCCCCCCGCAGGCGGCAACCAAGACGGCGGCAGCCAAGACGGCGGCACTGGGGACGGCGGCAGCCAAGACGGCGGCACTGGGGACGGCGGCAACCAAGACGGTGGCAGCCAAGACGGCGGCAACCAAGACGGCGGCACTGGGGACGGTGGCAACCAAGACAGCGGCAACCAAGACAGCGGAGCAAATGTTGAAAACGAAAAGATCAAGGGCTATCTTAAGGCGCTTCTTGAGGGCTTCCGCGTAGACCCCTACTCGTATTTGCCCGAAAAGATGCTTCCCGGTGCGGTTTCGGTAAACGCGTCTGCGCTCACACAGAACTATACGGGCGGTGTTTCTGTTTCGAGCATTCCCACGGGCGGCTATGGCGAGCAGTGGAATATGATCGTTGAGAACCTTGCACAGTCCGAGGTGTTCTTTGGCGCACTCTCTGTTGTAGAGGGACTTACGACGACGTCTGTATCCGTTTTTAACAATTACCTCGATGAAAACCCCGAAGCGACGGCGGCGCACAGCTTTAAGAGCGGCATCTACACCGTTTCTATCGTTTACGAGGACGGGGTGTTAGATTACGTTTTGGATTATACCGCAGATTTCCCCGTTGTCGGCAATCAGACGGCGCAGATCGCGCTTTCTATGGACGTTTCTGCGGGCGAAAAGACGGTGCGCGTACAGCTGGGAGATGCCAATGCGCTCCGCTATGTTGTTACGGCGGATTCTTATGAATTTGCCATCCGTTATTTGGGCGTGCGCCGTGCATATTTCTCGGTGGCGCGTGATGGAGAAAATACCGAGGGGCATATTTACGAATATCTCACCGTTAAGGGTGTTGAGATCGCCAGCGCGGCAGATTTCTATGCTACCGAGGATTATGTGACGGCCGTGGGCAATAAAGCAGACGGGATCGTTGGCTTTAAGAACTACATTTCGGAGCTTTATGACGCAAAGAGTGGCGCCCTGATCGGCTACGAGGTCAGAGAATCCCTTTCGGCACTCACCTTTGATACGCTTTGGTTTGACCTTGCAAGCATCGACGGTTTAACGAGCATTCGTTACCGCGAGGCAGACGCGGATGCGGAGATCGAAGAAGCCTTCTTCGTAAATGGCAAAAGCACCGAATGGACGGCAAAGAAGGTAGGTCTTTTGAACCCCTCGCGTCGCTTTGACATTGAATTCCGCGACCGCTACTTCTACGTGTACAACACCGCAGAAGAAAAGTATGAAAAGCACGCCGTAAAGGTGCCGATGCTTTTTGTACAGGAAGCGTATTACGATAGCTTTGCATCGGATGTTAAATCGGAAAACGACATCACCGTTTCGAGTGAGGTTGCGGATGACGATCTTTCTATGCTCAAGAGCGAATACGCCGAAAAGGTGGACGTCTTTATCGCCAACAAGGAAAACGTGACGGTAGACGAGATCCTCACCTTTATCGGAAGCAAAAAAACCTTTGAATAAAACAAAGCACCCGTTTTCGTGAGAAAACGGGTGCTTTTCCGTTTGGGTCAATACTTGATGGTGCAGCCGGCGGCGGCACGGATGTCGGCGGCGGCGGGGTGCTTTTGCGCGAGGGCGGCGAAGTCGCCCTCAACGAGATTGATATCGTAGAAGTAGACGTCGCGGTGGGCGGCGTGGCTATGCTCGTAGCCCACAAGATCGCCCGTGAGGGCGACGTAGATGTCGTGGATGTGGTTGTGATAGGTGTAGGCAGAGGGCACCGTGTGCTGGGAGAAGAGGGGGTGCGCACAGCCGACCATTACATTGTGATAGACGTCCCAGTTGGACGAGGAGCCGTCGCAGTAGTAGCCGTACTTTTCGCCCTTGCCGCCTTTGGCGAGGGTGGCGAAGTTGTCGTGCATACGGTTGAAGCGGCGGGTGGTGGTTTTGGGGTTCGCGTTGCCGCCGAGCACGTAGATGGCACCGCCGTCGCGGAGCATATCCATAAAGTTTTCAATATAGTTGTAGGCGATCTCGGCGTCGCGGACGTTGAACTTCTCGCCGAGCTCGTAGGGCACGCTTGCCCAGCCCCAGCCCACCGACATTCCCGAATAGGCACAGCCACGAATGGTGTTGCGGAGAATTTCAAGTCCGTCCACCATACCGAGGTAGATGCAGGGGGAGGCGGGGTAGTCGTAGGCGATATGCTCAAAATAGTTGTTCAAAACGCGCACGTTGTAGTTGCGGTTTTTGGGCTCATCCCAAACGGACGAGGGGTTACCCACCGTAACGGCGCACATTCCGACGTTCTTGAAGATGCAGTTCTCAACGGTAACGTTCACCGAGGCATCCACAGATTGCACGCCGTTACAGCCGATGTGATCAAAGGAGCAGCCGCGAACGGTGACGTTTCTCACGTTTTCAAGGAGAATTGCCGCGTGGCGCAGGCGCCCGACACCCTTTACGATGCAGTTTGCCTGTCCTGCAAGATAGGGATGCTCGCAAACGTATTTAGAGGTGACACCCGTGAAGCGGATGCCCTCGACGGTGAAGTTTTGAAGCCCTTCCACGTAGATGAGGTTTTCGAGCGTTGCGTACTCCACCGCAAACAGCTCGGGGGCGGTGGGCGCGGCAAGAAGGAGATAGATGATGCCCCGCTCGTAGTCATAGGCGTAGGTGTTGGGCTCGGTGAGAAAGGCGGGGGTGTTTCTAAAGAAGCAGTTGCGGTTTCCGATGTTGAGGATCGAGGTCATTGCGGTGCAAAGATAATCCATCTCACCCTCGCGGAAGGTGACGAGTGCGTGGGGCACACCGCCAAAGTCGCGTGTATCGGAGAGGTCGA
This sequence comes from Eubacteriales bacterium, assembly GCA_045602305.1. GTDB lineage: Bacteria > Bacillota > Clostridia > Oscillospirales > CAG-272 > UBA1740. The sequence continues at coordinate 7,678 of JAZSBJ010000035.1, forward strand.
CCCCCGTTGCGTGCAAGGAAGCGAACTGCCACTCGATCTCCATCAAAAGCTCGGTGGAGCCGCATTCTCCCGCGGCAAGCTGCTCGGCAATCTCTAAGGGCACGTAAAGCCCTTTTCTTTTGACTTCGCCCCGTCTTTCCTCGGGAGAGAGGGGGACGCGGTTTTTCCAAGCGGGGGAAAACGAGGTTTCGATGGGGTTGCCGTTTAAGAAGAGCTCGTGGAAGAGGGGATATTTACCGTCAGGCTCCTTTTCGAGCTGACAGGTGTAAAGGCAGGGGTTTTCCGCGCTTTGCACAAAATCCTTGCCAAAGGCGTGGCGCCAGGATTGCAGGGTCGCCGCGGACGAAAGGCGAGAGCGCAGGGTGATGTCGAGCGACAAAAGCTCGGGGTTTTCCTTTGCCGAAAAGACGAGGGGCGCGGTG
>JAZSBJ010000036.1:0-3620 GCA_045602305.1 Eubacteriales bacterium
AACGACATGGCTACGATCCGACTTCCTTTCCTATCCCCTTCTTCTCGTCGTTGGCGGTGAGAAGCGTGGCATTTCACGCGCCGTTCTAAGCCAAGCGGATACAGTCGTCAAGATCAGCTACGGAAGACCGTTTGACGCCGCACTTTCCGCAGCATCCGCCACCACCATTTTGGCATACGAGATTGCAAAGCAAAACAGACAATAGTACTATAAGGAATACATAATATGATTGATCCGCTTCTTTTACTGATTCAAGTCGCTATCCTCGTTTTAATGATTGTCCCGGGCTTTTTGCTGGCAAAGGCGAAGCTTATGCCCGAGGGCGCGGGAAAGGCGATTTCCAATTTAATTCTATACGCCGCACAGGTGGCGCTTATCGTGGCAGGCTTTTGCTCGGTGGACCCCACGAAGGAAATTCTCCTTCGTATGCTTGCCGTCTTTCTTCTTGCCATCGCGTCGCACCTCTTGTTCTATTTGATCGGACGACTCTGCTTCCGCAGTGCCGAGGTCGCAAAGAAAAAAGTACTCATCTTCTCTACCGTTTTCACCAATGCAGGCTATATGGGAATCCCCCTGCTCGTCGCTCTTTTTGCCAAGGAGCATCCCGAGGTTGCCGTCTACGGCTCGGTATATATCACCGCATTCAATCTTTTCGTGTGGTCGCTTGGCGCGTTCCTCTATACCGAGGATAAAAAATACATTTCTGTCAAGAAAATGCTTATCAACCCTGCAACCATAGCCACCTTTGCAGGACTCATCATTTTTGCGCTTGCAGCCATTCCCGCGGTAAACGAACATTTTATCGTCCCCATCGTTCGCAACGAAAACGGCATCGTAACGCCACTTCTTAACAACCTCAAGGGACTTGTCGCGCCCCTTTCGATGATCATTATCGGCTTCCGCCTAACAGAGCTTAAGATCAAAGAGGCGTTTCGCGATAAATTCTTATATTTAAACCTTTTTGTCGGTTTAATCGCTACCCCCGCCGCAACCTTTCTTCTCGTCAAGCTTATTTCCGTGCTTGGCATCTACCACGACCCCCTCACCGCTTCCGTGCTTATGATCTCCGCCGCCGCCCCTGCCGCGACGGCAACGAGTATGTTCGCCGAAAAATTTGACGGTGACAGCGTTTACGCAGGGCTGATCGTTTCTATCTCTTCCATTCTTTGCGTCGTCACAATGCCCATTGTGTGTGCGCTGACACAGTTTTATTGATCTCTTATAAAATAGGAAAACGAGCAACCGAGGTTGCTCGTTTTTTTACTCCTTGACCGCCCCTGCAATGACGCCCTTAATAATGCTCTTTTGTGCAAGCGCGTAAAAAATGATGATGGGGATAATGGCGAGCACGAGCATCGCCATCAGCGCGCCCATATCACGTGAGCCATAGCCGCCTTGCAAATATTGCACGGCAACGGGAATGGTGCGGTACTTACTACCGATCACAAGATAGGGAAGCAAATAGTCGTTCCAAATCCACATTGCATTGAGAACGGCGACGGTCACCGTAATGGGGCGAAGCAACGGAAAAATAATACGAAAGAAGGTGGCGAGGGGCGTACAGCCGTCGATTTCTGCCGCTTCCTCGATCGCTCTTGGAATCCCACGCACGAAGCCAGAAAACATAAAAACGGCAAGCCCCGCACCAAAGCCGAGATACAAAAGAACAATCCCAAAGGGGTTTTCAAGACGCAGCGTGTTTGCCACCTTGGACATCGTAAACATCACCATCTGAAAGGGGACAATCATACTAAAAACAAAAAGATAATACAAGGCAGAGGATAATTTGTTTTTGTTTCGCACAAGAAACCAAGAGGTCATCGAGGTACATACGACGATGAGGGCGACCGACACGACGGTGATAAAAAGCGAAAGCCCGAATGCCCTAAAAAACCCGATCTTTCGAATGCCGTTCAGGTAGTTCGAAAGCCCTGCAAAGGTATCCGCGTTCGGGAGCGAAAAGGGATCGCCCGCGATGTGAAACTGTCCTTTAAAGGAGTTCATCAAAACGATGGCGACGGGCAGAAGAAATGCAACGGCAAGGGCGATGAGCAAAACCCACCAAAGGGTATGAAGAACTCGTTTTTTCGTCATTCTGCTTTTGCCTCACTTCTTCTCGAAAAATAGAGCTGTAATCCAGCAATCGCCGTCACAAGCAAAAAGAAGATCACAGCCTTTGCCTGTCCTACCCCCTCGCTTCCCACGCTTCCGTAGAAGGTTTGGTAAATATCGAGCGCGAGCATTGAGGTTTCCCTGCCGGGCGCACCGCCCGTCAAGGCAAAGTTTTGGTCAAACATTTTAAAGGCGTCTGTGAGCGTCAAAAAGCCGCAAATGGTAACGGCAGGCGCAACAAGCGGCAGGGTGACGTGTTTAAGCTCTTGTAGTGGCGAAGCGCCGTCAATGGCGGCAACCTCGTGCAATTCGCGCGGGATACTTTGAAGTCCCGCAATATAGATGATCATCATATAGCCGATGAGCTGCCAATTCGTCAAGATCACGAGCCCCCAAAAGCCGTAGGACGCGTCGTAGGTGATATCTACGCCCAACGACGACAAAACGCCGTTGATGAGCAGCTGCCAGATATACCCCAGCACGATCCCGCCGATGAGGTTTGGCATAAAAAAGACGGTGCGGAAGAAGTTTGTGCCACGCTTGCCCCTCGTTAAAAGAAGGGCAAGTGAAAACGCGATCAGGTTGACACTCAGCGTACTGACGACGGTAAATTTCGCCGTGAACCAAAAGGCTTGCCAAAAGCCGCTTCCCGAGGAAAACACCGTCATATAGTTTTTAAGCCCGACGAACTGCGCGTTGCCCACCGTTGTGAACTCTGTAAAGGAGAGATAAAGCCCCATCAAAAAGGGCACGAGAAAGGAAATGACGAACGCCGCGAGTGTCGGTAGAACGAATACGGGAAAATAGCGAAAAAACCGTTTTTTCATATTACGAGAGGATGGACTTTGCCTCCTCCTTCCAACGGCGAACAAAGGTGTTCTTCACTTCATCCCAAGACACACTTCCCTGCGCGTATTGCAAAAGCGCCGCGCCGAAATCGGTCTTAAAGTTTTGACCCGGGAAAACGGTAAACACCCAAGGCACGTTATAGACTTCTTCGCGTTCTAGCCAATCGCTGACCTCGCGCGCTAAGGGGTCTTTGGGCTTATCGCCTTCGTCAAAGGTATCAAAGGGGGCGATGAAATCAAGCTCCTCGGTAACAAAGCCCTTACCCGTTTCGCTCGTAAAGAGCCAAATAAGAAAATCGAGTGCCTTCTTTTGCGTTTCCGCATCTAAATTTTTATTGATGGCAAAATACCCCTCGGTACCCGTGCAAAGACCTTGGGCTTCCTCTTCGGCAGTGCCGATATAAAGGGGTAAAAAATGCACCTTATCCGCTTTTACGGTGTTTCCCGAAACCGAGGATATCTGACTGTACGCCCAGTTCCCGTTTTGCACCATAGCGCATTTCCCTAGGGCAAACTCTGCCATCGAATCCGCCACTTGCTTGCTGCCGAGCAGCTTTTTATCCGTAACGGAATTGTTGATATAAAGGTCAAAGAGATTTTTATATCCATCGCTATAGGAAAACTCTACTGACTGATAGCTTTGCGGATCTTTAAGATCCA
>JAZSBJ010000037.1:0-7735 GCA_045602305.1 Eubacteriales bacterium
CGAAGCAACGGGCAACAGCATATGCAATGGCGATCCCCGAGGCCTCTATGGTCAGAACCTTGGTGATCGACTTATCGGCGAAGCGGCGGTGAAATTCGCGTCCTACCTCGTCAAGCAGTGCTACGTCCATCTGATGGTTCAAAAAGCTGTCAACCTTTAATACGTTTCCTGCCTTAACAATACCGTCTTTTAAAATTCTCTCTTCCAAAAAATTCATAGCCGTATTCTCCTATGTCAAATTCATTTGGTGATGTTTCTTGCTACGTGAACGCCGCTTGCGGATGCGTGCGAGAGGGAGTGGGTGATGCCGCTGCCGTCACCGATGATGTAAAGTCCTGGGTAGCAGCTTTCTAGCTCTCTGCTCACTTCCACTTCCATATTGTAGAATTTCACCTCTACACCGTAGAGCAGGGTGTCGTCGTTGGCTGTGCCGGGGGCAACCTTGTCGAGTGCATAGATCATCTCGATGATCCCGTCCAAAATGCGCTTGGGAAGCACTAGGCTAAGGTCGCCGGGCGTTGCCTTCAGCGTGGGGGTGATAAAGGCGTCCTCAATGCGCCCGGGGGTGGAACGGCGCCCGCGGATCAAATCGCCAAACCGTTGCACGATCACACCGCCACCCAGCATATTGCTAAGCCTTGCGATGGATTCGCCGTATCCGTTGGAATCCTTAAAGGGATCGGAAAAATGCTGCGACACGAGCAAAGCGAAGTTGGTGTTTTCCGTCTGCTTTGCGGGGTCCTCGTAGCTGTGCCCGTTGACCGTAATGATCCCGTTGGTGTTCTCGTTGACAACGGCGCCCTTGGGGTTCATACAGAAGGTTCTCACCTTGTCGCCGTATTGCTTGGTGCGGCAAACGATCTTGCTTTCGTACAGCTCATCCGTCAAATGCGCGAAAACCGTGGCGGGAAGCTCCACGCGGACGCCAATGTCCACGCGGTTTGACTTGGTGGGAATGCTCAGCTCTCGGCAGACCTGCTCCATCCATTTGCTACCGCTTCTTCCCACCGAAACGATGCATTTTTTGCAGGAATACGCTTGGCCCTTGCACTTGACCGAGTAGCCGCCCGGGATGATCTTGATCGCCTCGACAAAGGTGTCGAAGAAAAACTCTATTTTATCCTTTAAGAAATTATAGAGGTTTTCCAAAACGATATAATTGATATCCGTTCCGAGGTGGCGCACAGAAGCGTCCAAAAGATGAAGGTCGTTTTGGATGCACAGCGTCTTAAAGCGGGTGCCCGCGGTGCTGTATAGCTTGCAGCCCTCGCCCCCGTAGCGCATATTGATCTCATCTACGTAGTGCATTAGCTTTAACGCTTCGTTCTTGCCGATGTACTCGTACAAAGCACCGCCAAAGTCGTTGGTGATGTTGTATTTTCCATCGGAAAAAGCGCCCGCACCGCCGAAGCCACTCATAATCGAACAGCTCTTGCAGCCAATGCAGGTTTTGACCTTATCGCCGTCGATAGGGCATTTACGCTTGCTCAGCATATGTCCCGCTTCAAATACGGCAACCTTTAATTCGGGCTTTCTTTGCATCAGCTCGTACGCCGCGAAAATTCCGCCGGGTCCCGCGCCGATGATGATTACGTCGTAATTCATTTGCTCTTCTCCGTTTTGTGAATTTTTCATTCTAAACGCTTTCAATTCGATTCATTATACCACACTCCGAGAAATAAATCAACAAAAACGCGGTATTTTTATTTTGATTTTTGCGCCCTCTTATTCTTTGTATCGCCTTTTGCATATTCTCTCGGCGTTTTGTGCGTTTTCCGCTTGAATGCGTAGCTAAAATAACTCTGCAAGGAAAAGCCGCACTCGTACGCGATCTCAGCGAGCGTGTCGTCTGTTGTGACGAGCAAGTTCGCCGCCTTTTTTACGCGCTGCTCCTCTACGTATGCGCGGAGTGTCTTTCCCGTTGACGCCTTGAAAACGTTGTGAAAATGTATCGGGGTAAACCCTGCACGGCGCGAAATGGCTTCGAGCGATAGGTCTGCTGTGAGGTTTTCTTGGATGTATTTGATCGTGCTTTCGATCACCCTATGGTTGCTTCTTTTTACGCGGTCGTGCGGGACTCGCCTTTTTGCATCGGTTATGAGGGTATAGATCAGCTCCAAAACAAGGCTTTGCAAAAGGATCTCGTTCGGATCTATGGCGCTATCGTTTTGCGCGCAAAGACGCTTAAATATCTCTCGGTACGCTTCATATTTGTTTGTTTTTACACAGTTCGGAACGTCCATAAGATAGTCGTAAAGCTTTCCGTCCGTGACGATCAAATGAATGTAATAGCACTTATACGGCAATTTCGTATGCCGTGTCTGCCCCGGCTTCGCGCAAATGACCATATCGGCATCGATCGCCATTGCGTCGGAGTTGATGTAAGAAACCCCGCCCTTTTCTATGGGGATCTCTATTTCAAACATCGTCGTTTTTCTGTTTTCGGTGACCGTCTTGTTTTTTGCGGCAAGAGCCGAATTGTAGATCCCTATCTCTCCGACAGCGTCAAAGAGATAAACCCTAAAAATTACAGACGAGTTCCCGTTTTGGAGAGCCTTTTCAATATCAAGCCTGACGTTTTGCTTTTTCCATAACGAAAACAAAAAAGAAGAGCGACCGCAAGGTCGCTCTTCTTCGCATATATGGGATAGGATTACTTGAAGTATCTTGCAAGCAGACCCTCAAATGCCTTGCCGTGGCGAGCTTCGTCACGAGCCATTTCGTGCACGGTGTCGTGAATGGCATCAAGGCCAAGCTCCTTTGCACGCTTTGCAAGCTCGAATTTGCCTGCGGTTGCGCCGTTTTCAGCCTCAACACGCATCTCAAGATTACGCTTGGTAGAGTCGGTTACGACCTCGCCGAGAAGCTCTGCAAACTTTGCAGCGTGCTCAGCTTCCTCGTAAGCTGCCTTTTCCCAGTAAAGACCGATCTCGGGATAGCCCTCGCGGTGTGCAACTCTTGCCATAGCAAGATACATACCAACCTCGGTGCATTCGCCCATAAAGTTCATACGAAGCCCCTCGATGATCTCGGGATCTACGCCCTGTGCAACGCCAAGCACGTGCTCAGCAGCCCAAGCCATACCTTCCTTCTGCTCGTTGAACTTGGAAGCGGGAGCCTTGCACTGGGGGCAAGCATCGGGAGCTGCATCTCCCTCGTGTACGTAACCGCAGATGGTGCAAACAAATTTCTTCATAATAATATCTCCATTTCTTTTTTTTTGATTTTTGAAACCGCTTTGGTTTACGTCTACATTGTAGCATATCGAATGCGAAAAGTATGTGACTAAGTTACATTGTTTTTGAAAAATTTACCATTTTCGATAAAAAGAGAGAATTTTCGGATAAGACTTGCTTTTTTGCGGGATTTCTCTTATAATGTTATATGTAAAACGCTTCCGAAAGGGTATTATATGAGAAAACTTCGTTCGGTGTGCGCGCTTTTCCTTGCGCTTGCACTTCTTGTATCGCTTGCCGCGTGCGGCTATTCTCCTGTCAAATCGTCCGACGAGGAGAGAGAAGCCGTCTTAATGCTTGACGGGGACACCGCCGTCCCCTACGAGCTTTACCGCTTTTATTTCCTTTCCGAGCTTTCGCTTTCGGGAAAGGATCCCTCTAAGCTCGCAGACGCGGAAAAAACAGCACTTTTCGCCGATCTGCACGAAAAAACGGTAGAGGAAATCTCCCTCGTGTACGCCGTTTTAAAGCTCTGTAAGGACTATGAGATCGACACCGAGGGACGCGCGTTTGATAAGTACGTCAAGGAAAACGTCGCGCTCACCATCGATGGTGCAGGCGGCTACGGCGATAAGGATACCTACCTTGCCGAGATCAAAAAGCTCCATATGAACGATAGCGTTTTCCGCTTTTTGCTTCGCTATCGCTACGCCGAGCAAATGCTTGCCGCGCATCTGCGCGATACGGGCGTTTTAAAGAGCGATAAGGAAACCGTCCTTTCGTATATGAACAGCGACGAGTGCGTGCGCGCCTCGTGGATCTATATCCCGTACGAATTTCTCGACGGCTATACGCAAGAGATGCTTGACGCCAAGGAAAAGGAAGCCAAAGCGGCAAGCGACGCGGAGTTTCTTGCCAAAACGCACGAGATCCCGCCCACCGCGTACACCGACGCGGAGCTGGATATCGGCTTCTATATCGGAAAATATCAGCTCGATCCTTATTACGCCGCCTTGACCGAAACGGTCTTTTCTCTTGCAATGGGCGAAACCTCGTCTTGGATCGAATCGGGCGATGGCAAATACCTCGTCCGCCGCTTGCCTAAGGATGACGAGTACCTCGCCGACGAAAAGAATCTCGCCGATTTCACCGAATACTACCTTTTGAACAGCTTTTACGGACTAATCGCCGAGGAGAGTGCGCGCATCGCAAAGGGCGCAACGCCTACCGCGCTTTACGAAACCCTTTCCTTTGACAACGTGAGGATGCCCGAGTAATATGGAAGCTGTAAAAATCGAATCCGTGCGTGCGGGCAAGCGGCTTCCGCACGGGATCAACGCGCTTTTGCGTGCTTGGCATTGCGCTGTCGCGTCCCTTTTGGATAGCCGTGCGGTGCTTCTCGAAACCGAGGAGATGTATGCCGTTTTTGAGGAAGAGAGCGCAAGCTACGCCCTCGCTATGCTCTCCGTCGCCTTTTCGCGCTATGCACAAGCCATCGTTCTTGATGCGGAAGAGCAGTCAAATAGGATATTGCTCCGCTTGACGGGAGCGCCGCGCAAGGCTGGCGTCCGTGTGACGCAAGAGAATATGCTTCCCGCGCGCCAAGCGTGTCGCCCCGTTTTCGAGGATTTCCTCGCGCGCAGCGGTATGGCGTACAGCTTGACGCAAACGGATGACGCTTTGTGTCTGTCCGTTGCCCTGCCGCGCTTTTTGGCAGACCGCTATGACGTTTGCGCCAAGGATACGTCGGATCTATGCGACGTGTTTTACGACGCTATGCTGTTTTTATCGGGCGAAGCTCCCAAGCGGGCGCTTCCAATCTAAAGAATAAAGGGTGTCCGCAAACGCGGACACCCTTTATTTATCGTTTTTTTGGGATGCTGGCACATCCTTAGGTCTTTTTTCGTGTCGGTTCAGCATCTTGAAGGGGGTAAGCAGAATGATCTTGATGTCATAAAGCCAAGTCCAATGCTCGATATAGTGAATATCCTCTTCGATGCGGCGGTCGATTGAGGTATCGCCGCGCAAGCCGTCGATCTGGGCAAGTCCCGTAATGCCCGGACGCACGGAATGCTTTAACATATAAAGGGGAATGGATTTGCGGAACTGCTCCACGTAATGGACCATTTCGGGACGGGGACCGACAAGGCTCATATCTCCCTTAAGAACGTTGAAGAGCTGTGGCAATTCGTCGATGGAATATTTTCGGATAAAGTTGCCAAAGCGCGTCTTTCGCGGATCGTGATCGGTCGTCCAGCCCGAGCTTTGCTCGTCGTTGACGCGCATAGAACGGAATTTATAAATGGTAAAGACGCGGTTGTTTCTTCCCACGCGCTCTTGGCGGAAAAGCACAGGTCCCGGGGACGAGAGCTTCACCCCAATCGCGGTAAAGAGCATCAAGGGGGAAGATAAGAGGATCAAAAGAAAGGAAAGCACGATGTCCGTCGTGCGCTTCAAAAAGCGCGCGGTAAAGTGGTCCAAGGGATTGGAACGAATATCGATCATCGGAAGCATTCCGATGTTTTTTACCTGTCGCTGGGACTTGAAAAAGCCGCAAATGGCGGGGATCGCCAAGACTTTAATGCCGTTGTCGTTGCAGATAGCAACGTATTTCGTGATGGTCGCGCGGCGCACCGTTTCAAACGCCATCACCACTTCATCGGGCTGTGTCTTTCTCAAGATCGCGTCAAGCTCGCCCGTCGTGCCGAGGTGGGATACCCCCTCGATTGCCGTGTTGCCTACGTACCCGATGACGTTATAGCCGAAGTTCGGGTTGAGGTGGATCTCGCGCATATACTCGTCCGTCATTTCCTGGCTGTCCGTCAAAAGAAGCACGGTTTTGATGTTGCGCTTGCTCGTGCGGATGCGATCCAAAACGGACATCATCACAATCTTCTTGATTCCAAGCACCACAGAGCTGAGAAGGAAGGTCGTAATGCCCCAAAACAGATAGAAGCGATAGTGGGAGAAAAAGATCGCGGAGAAGGTCAAATATAAGCAAAACAGCGTAAAGTTAACCGTCAAAAGACGCCCCACGTAAAAGGTGGTGCGCTCCGCGCGCGAGGGGCGGTAAACGCCCGAATAGCTATACGCAAAGATCGAGATCACGCCCACGAGAAAGGACGTAAGCACAAGACCGTTCACGTTTGCCATAAAAAGCTCTGTATACTGCAGAGCGGCGGCAAGATAACCGAGATATATGGCGATCATATTGATCAAAAAGTCGATCGCCTTTTCCGCAAAATGCAGAATGGAATGATTGGGCTTCATTTCATCACCTGCTCGCCGCATTCGCGGCCCCGTCATTTTTTTAGAGAAGCATCCCGTCGCGTCGTCCGCCGTATAAAGCCGCACGGCACGGGGAAACTAAAAAAGAACATTATGTTTTGCATATTATACCACAAAAAACGAAAAAAGTCAATCGTCTGCGGGAAAAAGCGCCCGCACACGAGAAACGGCTATAAAACACGATGATAGATCAAAAAAATATTCAAATGAGGGAGATCTTACAAACGAGGGAGATCTTAGGGCTCCCTTATTTTGACGGCGGGAAGGAGCGCGCACTTTTCCTTGCCTTGGAATGCGCCGTGCGGCGTGCCCCCTTTGCCGTCTTCACTCCCGGCGCTACGGTCGCCGCGCGCGCCGCGCGCGAGAATACCTTCCTTTCGCTTTTGACGCGTGCCGACCTTCTTCTCCCCGACGGCTTCGGTTGCTCTCTCGCCTCGCGCCTTTCGGGAAAGGGGCGGCTTCCTCGCGTGGCGGGTATCGACTTTGCCGAAGCGCTCTTTTCGGCGTCGGAAACCCTTTCGCCGCGCGTCTTTCTTTACGGCGGAAAAGCGGGAGTCGCCGCACGCGCCGCTGTGCATTTGAGAGAAAAATATCCGTGGCTCATCCTTTCCTATACGGATGGCTACGGCGACGACCCCTTTCGACGCATTGCGGCATTTTCCCCCCATATCGTTTGCGTTTGTCTTGGGGCAGGAAAGCAAGAAGCGTGGATCGACGCGCACAAGAGCGAGGTCGGCGGCGTTCTTTTGGGGCTTGGCGGAAGCCTCGATGTATGGTCGGGGGACGTGCGCCGTGCGCCCCGCATTTTGCAACGTACAGGGCTCGAATGGGCATATCGCACCCTGTTGGAGCCGCGCCGCATAAAAAGGCTCTTTCCCTTGCCGCGGTATTTCGCAAAATGTCTCGTTTCGCGCCGTTCGTCAAAGTGCCAAAAAAGGCAGGAAAAAGCGTATTTTGATGTAGAAATGTAACAAAATTGATAAAAAAATCGCAAGCCCCCTTGCAAAGTGAAAAAGACTGTGTTATAATACCATATTGGTGGAGAGGAAATCTTTGCCATAAAAACGGTTTTCAAAAAATTATATACAAAACGGAGGAAAGAATTATGTCAGTAAAAGTTGCTATTAACGGCTTTGGCCGTATCGGCCGTCTTGCATTCAGACAGATGTTTGGTGCAGAAGGCTACGAGGTTGTTGCCATCAACGACCTTACCAGCCCCAAGATGCTCGCTCACCTTCTCAAGTACGATACCGCTCAGGGTAACTACGTTG
>JAZSBJ010000038.1:0-14104 GCA_045602305.1 Eubacteriales bacterium
CTGTTCAGGCGGGGCGCCAACCCCAAAGGGCGCAGTGCATTCCACTGCGCCCTTTTTTCGCGTCCGAAGGACCGCGCGGCGAGATGCCGCGCGCTCTAAGAACCCGCCGCGCGTCCGCAACAAATGCTTGCAAAAGAAAACACGCTTGCCTTTCGGCAAGCGTTTTTTGTGGCCCTTCAATTACAGAAGATCCCAGTTGAGGTCCTCTTTGCTCTCGTCGGAATCCGAAGAAAGGAAGACGTCATTGTTCATCAGTGCGGGAGCGTCTGCATAAAGTTCTTCTGCCACGGGTGCTTCATAAAACTTTTTCATTGTTATATCTCCTTTGTATTATTTATTACTAATATAATCAGTTGGAAAAGGATGCGATATGATTCTCAAGCCAAGTCAAACGAGGATCGCCGTTCAAAGTGCCCGAATCGGCAAGCTTGGTCATCGTATCACCGAGGTTGCGGTTTGCGTTGTGGTTGTATGCGGAGTACACGGTGAAGGTGCTACCGTCAGCAAGCTCTACCGTGAGATAGAATGCAGCAGCGTAATCTACGTCGCGGTTTGCCTTCTTGAAGTTTCTTACCGAGCCTGCGAAGGTGTAAACACCGTCAGCCTCTTTCAAGGAGCCCGTCGTCGCAACGTCAATGTACTTATTCTCGGTATTGAGCGTACCCAGCGCTTCCTTGGTGAGGGCGCCGGCTCTCTCTACGTAAGCCGCGGGGGTAATGATGGTACCCATCGTTACCTTACCGAGTGCGCGGAGTGCGTTGTAATCTGCCACCGAAAGGGTGGAGGTGAAGCGCATTGCGAAATCCTCGTACGCCTCGGTGATCTTGAGAGATACGCCGTTGACGAGCGTAGGTGCCGTGATTGCAATGGGGGTGAGCGTTGTGTCTGCCGTCAGCGTCATCTCTGCGCCGGGAGCAAGAACGGTATCGCCGTTCTTCCAAGCAGCAATCACCTCGCCGTCGTTCAGCATCTGACCGGGAGCTACGGTGTTAGCGCCGGTATAAGCAGTGCAACCGCCGAAGGTAACCTTGCGGAGATTTTCCCATCCGAGCGTTTCAGATGCAGCAAAAGCTTCCGCCGTGGAGCCCGCAGCACCGTAGATGGTGGTAAGGGCATCGCCGTTTTCATCGGTAAGCAACGTTGCTTCGCTTCTCCAATCGACCACACCGGTAGTCGCGCGACGAGCGTCACCGCTATAACCAATGGCTTTGGTCGCAAAAACGGTGTCTTCACCTAAAACATAAACATCGGTAAGAGTACTGCAGCCAACGAATGCAGCTTCCTGAACCTCGGTTACGGTTGCAGGAATCACAACACTGTCAATCGCCTTGTTTTTAAATGCAGTAGACTGAATCACAGTCACAGGGATGGGCGTCGTGACCTGCTCAATTTCGGTGTCTCCGTTCAAATATTCGCCAACGAATGCCTCAGGAATCACGACGGTGGCATCAGAGCCGGTGTAGCCGGTGATGATGGCGTAATCTGCCTCATCAGCATACCAAGCCTTTTCTCCGTAGTCCTCATCCCAAAGCACGACGGTGAAGTCGCTCAAATCGGTAACCGTGGTATCCGCATATCCGTCGGGAAGAACGGTGATCTTGCCGGGGTTGAAGGCGATATCGCCCTCAGCATTGACAGTACCGTTTGCCGTTTCAATCTTGTTGGGCAGATAATTCTTTACGACATTCTCGCCCTTAGAATCAAGCGAATCACCGCAAAGATAACCGATGGAAACGTATGCGTCACCGGGAGTTGCGTCTTCCTTGATCTTAAAGGTCAGGGTAGCGGCAGCAACACCTGCAGTACAGTCGTGCTGCACAGCCTCGGTGTCAATCCAGAAAATAGAGGAGAAGGCGGCGGGGATGGGGTTGCCCTCAGCATCCAAAACGGCTTCGCCCTGCGCGTTCTTTACAGTACCGCACCAGTTCATCAGGGAGTAGGACTCGTCTGCACTGTCAACGGCGCCGTTAAAGCCGTTGCCTGCGGGCATCGACCCGTTTGCAGAACCCGACTTCACAAGCTCAAGTCTGGTTCGGTCATATTCAAAAACAAATTGATATCCGGACATCGTTGCCGTCGTTACGACCACGTTTACAGAAACGGTGTCGCCGGCAACACCTACGGCGTTGGTGACCTCAACGGTGGCAAGCTCAGCAGCACCCGTAGTGGGTACAACAACGAGCATCGAAGCCAGCATTGCGATGACCAAAGCCAAAGAGAGGATCTTTCTTTTCATAGGGGATCTCCTTGATCAATATTTGGCGCATTAGATACTACGCACATTCTACCTTATGATACCATATTCTTGCTTTCTTGTCAATACCTTTGAAGAAAATTTTTACCCTTTTTCGCTTTTTCAAAGGGGTGTTTTAGAGGTCCCGCACCGACATAAAACAAGCAAAAACGAAAATCCGTGGGCGGTTTCCCGCCCACGGATGGATTTTTCGCACTGTGCCCGTCCGGGACGGGCACAGATCTTTTTGCTTCTTACGAAGCCGCGCCGCCCTTGAAGATCGCGGTAAGCGCGTTGATGTCGGATGCGTCAAGCATACCGTCACCGTTGATATCGGTTTCGCCCTTGATCTGAGTCGCATCAACAACCTTGTTCTTGAAGACCTGCGTCAAGAGGTTGATGTCGGTGGCATCGATGATGCCGTCACCGTTGATGTCGCCAAGTGCAATCTCGGGATCGGTAGGAGCTTCATACGCTTCTCTAGCCCACTTGGTGTAGAAGACGATCTCTTTGCCATCCTCGATGTATGCGGGGTTGTTGATACCGCTTTCGGGGATATGCTCGGGGCCAAGCACCGTTTCGCCGGGAACAAGGTTCTGCCATACGCCCGTGTAGGTGAACTTGTAGCCTTCAATTCCGTAGTAGGGAGCCGTATTGAGCAGCTCTGCGGGCAGCGTGATCTTCTGACCGAAGGTCACCTCAACACTACCGTTATCCAAATGCGTCGTATCGTTACCGTAGGTAATGTCGGACTTGAAGTAGATGGTGTAGGTGTTGTACTCGTACGTTACGTCGAGGTGAACATCTCTAGCGGGAAGCTGGAAGCTGTCGATGTCGATTCTTTCGCCGTCCAGCCAGAATACGGGATGCTGATAATCCTTCTTAAAGAGATCAAGGTCTACCTTAACGTATTCTTCACACTCGCCGGAGAAGAGTGCCGTGTGGCCCTCGTTGTCGTCGAAGGTCACGAGATACTTCTGGTTCTCGTAAGTGACACGAAGCTCGATGTCGTATGCGGGCATCACGAAGGTTTTAAGATCGACCGCAGCGCCATCGTAGCTGACTGCAAGCGTCTTGCCTTCCTTGAGGATCGCCTCGGGGATCTCGATCTTCGAGCCGATCGGAACCGAAACCACAACATCCTCTTCCGCGCCGCGGAAGGTAACGTCGCGCGTATCGGCAAGCACGGTGACATTGATGGTCACGTCCGTAGCGGGAACCTTATACGTTGCAATGTCGATTGCCTCGCCGTTCACTGCGTAGGTGCAGCTGACGCCTGCCTTCGTGAAGACTGCGGGCACGCTCACGAGAGAGCCCACAAGGCCCTTGGTGGTAAGCACAGTGCCGTTGCCGTCGTCGAAGGTCACGGTCTTAAGAATCAGGCTATCCTCGAACACAGAGAGATCTGCAAGCTCAGCGTCCGTACCAAGCACGCGCTCGGGAGCCGCAACACCTGCCGTGAGGTCAACCGTAGTGCTACCCGACGTGTAGGTGAGGTGTGCGTTCTTATCCACAGCGGAAAGCGTGGAGCCCGAAGCGGCAAAGATGCCTGCTACGGTCGCACCCGAGCCTGCGGGAGCCTTTGCGGTATTACCGTTGTTGTGCGTATCCACAATGCTGTTGTTTGCCGCAAGGTCTGCAATCGAAGCAAACATATAATCGTCGATAGCCTTCTGGTTGAAGCTCGAGTCGGGGTTCTTCCAGTGGAGTCGGTATACGTACTTCAACTCACTATAGTTGATGTAGTAGTTGTTCTCAAGCGTCATATCTCTTGCCTGGCAATCGGTGTACGCCTGCATAAACATACCGTAGAACAGTGCGTTCGCGTAGTCGTCGTTGACCTCGTTGACAAGAACGTTCTCGGACACGTACCAGTTGGAAGAGCCCGTCTCGAAGTAGTAGCAGTAAACCACTCTGTCCTTATCGGCAGTGCTGTAGTTGCCGTTACCCGTAAGTCCGGATTCAACGTCCATTACCACGTAGTTGTGGTGCATAAAGTTGTATCTTCCGTCGTGGTCGCTGTCGGGCACGAGGGTACGGCCGTTCATATAGAAGGCGCCGCCGTCGTGCTGGCAGGTCATAAAGTTTGCAGCATAGTTGTATGCAAACTCAACGTTAAAGAGGCCAAAGTCGCCGCCGCCGATGATCTGATCCAGCGTGCTCTGTACCGTGGTAAAGCTGTTACCGAGGGAGAATGCGCTCCAAGGCGTGTTGACAACGGTGTTGCCAATGACGCGGAGGTTTGCAGCATCGCTGATCAGGATACCTGCGCAAGCCTTATAGACCGTACCGATCGTGTTCACGTAGTTGTTTTGAACAAGACCGTTCTTTACGTAGTTGGCGTTCGTGCCACCCAGCTGGATCGCCGAAGCACCGAGGTTCGTAAAGGAGCAAGAATCGATCACGAAGTCCTCAAGGACGTTGTTGATCACAACACCGCCGCTGAGCGTGTCGTAGACCTTGATGCCCTCAACGGTAAGACCGGTTACGTTCTTGCCCGTAACGGCGCCCTCGCTCTGATAGCCGACGCTCTGCGTCTTCCAAGCAGACCACTCTTCTTCCACCGTAGGATCTGCAGCAATTGCATCGGCATTGAGAAGCGTTCTGTCGTGGAAGCGAAGCGTGATCGCGCCGGACTGCGTCTGGTCGGTCGCTGCATCGGGGAGAATGTAGTCGGTGTCAAGACCCGTAACGCTGAGATTTCTTACAGCAACGTTCTCTACGTTCTCAAATACGAACATCTTGGAGAGCGACGCGTAGGTCAACGTGCCTACCGAGTAGAAGCCGCCCGTCATATTGTCCATATCGGAATTCATATACAGTCTTCCGTTTTCGGGGTTGTAGTAGTATCCGCCTGCTTCGTACACGAGCTCTGCAGAATTCTCAAGCCAGCAGATCTGACCCTTGAACTTTGCGTTCGTATAGATATGAGGCATCTGTCCGTATTCGACCTTTACAAGCACGTAATTCGAATCGGTAGGATCCTCTTCCACGGAGTCGATGTGCGTGATGTTGGATTCCCAAAGAAGGGAGATGTGCAGCTCCGTGCCGCTATAATATCCGAGCGAGTACACGTCGAACATCTCTGCGGGGAGCTTATAAACCGCATACTTTGCCTTCTTCTTATCCGCATCGGAGAGGATCCAGTCGCTGTTGAGCTGATCCTTTTCGTCGATGACCCCATCAAGGTTGGTGTCGAAGCCGCGAATGGGAGTGAGCTTATTGCCCTCTTCATCGACGATATAGAAGTCTTGAATATCCCAGGTCTCCTCCGAGGTGCCTCTACGGGAAACGTCAAGAAGCTTGCCGTCGTCGTACAGCGCACGGAATGCGGGGTACGAGCCATCCTCGTTCTGCGGGAGCTGAACGTAGCTCACATACCAGTCTTCATCAAAGAGAACTTCGCTCTTGTCGATCTCGACCTCAGAGGTAAGAACGGTCGTGTCGCCGCTGCCGATCACCTCGAAGCTGTATGCGTCGGGGAGAACCACGTCCTCTGCCGTGAGCTTCAGCTCCTCGGTTACGTAGTAGGTACCTGCAAGCAGGCGAACGGTCACCGTCTTGCGGCCCGTTTTGTTGAAGTGTGCCTTTGCCGAAGCAAATGCCTTTTCGATCGTAGCGAACGCCGTTTCTGCAGTCGTACCGTTGTTCGTGTCAGCACCGTTTTCAGCGTCCACCCAAAGGGTGAGGTCGTCTGCGAGCGAGATGCGAGAATCGTAACCGCACGCATCCAAAATGCCGCGCAGAGCCGCGCTGTTCATATACTTGTACTGCGTTTCAACGTCGCCGTTAAAATAGTTGATGAAATAGTCCGCCGCGTCAAGGATAGAAACCTTTTCCTCGCCGTTCAAGGATGCCGTATCGTAGAAGATAATGTCATCCGCACCGGACTTTTCGAGCTTGATATAACCGCGAACGATCATATCCACGCCGAAGTATGCAACCTCGTCTGCCGTTACGGCTGCGGTGTAGAGATATCCGCCCGCGCCGCCAAGCTCCTTGAAGATGTAGGAGCCCTTGTTGCCGCCAACGACGATGTTGTGTACGCCTGCGGTGTCAAGGGTAACACCCTCTGCACCGTCAGCACCTGCGGGTGCTACGAGCGCACCGTAGGTCACGGTGTAGCCCTTTGCTACGAACGGGTCGTATGCCGTCTTGTTCAGCTCGAAGTATGCACGGTAGCCGTTTGCACCTGCGAGAATGGGCTTAACTTCCTTGAAGGTTACGGTGCTTTCTGCCAATTCCTCAGCGGTTTCGGTGCTTACGTTAAAGTCGTAGATCGCCTGAACCGTTGCAGCGTCGCGCGTGTAGTCGATGCCGGCAAAAATGTTGAGGATATTGGTCTTTACCGTAGCGTCAAGGCTTGCAAAGCCGTCAACGTCAAGACCGTACCAAGCAGCCTTATCGGCGAAGCTGTTTTGAAGCTTCTCCTCTGCCGTCAATGCGCGGTTGTAAACGCGGATAGCGTATACCTGTGCGGGAACGGTGTTGAAGAGCGTAAAGCGGTAGCCCTCGCCCTCGGCATAGGAGTCGTTCTCATATGCCGCGTACTTCGCGTACTCCGTCTTGCTCATCGTCGTGGAAACCAAAGCCGCCTTGTTGTCGTAAGCTACGCTGTACGAAACGTTATCGGTGGTTTCGGTTCTCTCCACCTGCATCAAGCCGGGAAGCGGCGTGTAGCCGTCGCCTCTCGTCTTCCAGCCGTTATCGGAGGGAGAGCCGTCAACGAGGATCGAATAGCCCTGGTAAACGGGTGTCTCACCCGCTTTTTCATCGCCGGGCTGCTTCCAAGTACCACCGGGGAAGCCGATGTTGGTGATCGCCCAACGGTAAAGGAGAGATTCGCCGGTCGCCGTCGCGAGCGATGCAAAGCCGAGAGAGCCAAGCATACCGAAGCGGAAGCCGGAGCGTCCGTTCCTATAGTAGGATTTTCCAAGCTCAACGCCGTCAACCACCTTGCCATTTTCGGCAATGATACGGTCACCGTTTGCATCGGTGATACCGACGAGCGTTGCAAAGGTTTCTACGGTGAATTCGGCAAGGTTCGCATATGCGTCGTCAAGCGAAATACCGATCTCATAGCAATCCGTTTTCCACTCGGTCACGTTCATCGAGTAGCCAACACCAAAGGTGTCTCTTCTCCAATACTGAACGCCAAGGCGGAGCTTCGCGTCGCCGTAGGTGGTAGCACCCTCGGCAAAGACTGCCTTGTTCTTCCAAGTGCCTGCAAAGAGGTCTACGGAGTGGTCGCCCTCAAACGCGGTAAACAGACCGACAAGGCCGTTTTGCACGTAGAGTGCGTCATAAACGGAAGCTTTGCTGTTCTTCTCTGCCGCAACCGTTGCGTCAAGGAGTGCCTGATAAGCCGCCTTGTTTGCCGCCTTTACGGAAGCGTCGTTATCGATCTTTGCGTCTACGAATGCCGTAGCGAGTGCCTTAAGCGTATCAGCGCTCTCGACGATCGCCTTGTCAAAGGTAAGACCGTAGTAAAGAACAACGTCGGCAAAGTGGTTCTGTGCCAGCTCGATGCTGGAGAGTGCGCGGTTGTATACGCGGACTGCGTAGAAGTCAGCGGGCGTACCGTCTGCAAGGTAGAACGCCGTCTTCTCTACGCCCTTATCCGTATAGGTCGCATCGGGCTTTGTGAGGTCAGCCTTTTGATAGTTGTTGCTAGGATCCAGCGTACTATCAATGTTGTAGATGGAGTGGGTTGCACTGTCACGCAAGAAGGTGTAGGTACCCTTGTAAGCGTCCGCCGCGGTGTCCTCAACGCGCGTGATCGCATAGGTATGCACCGAGTTGTTGATGGCGAAGGCGTCCTTCACGGGCCCGAGGTTTCCAAGGAGCTTTCTCGACGCCTGTGCACGGTACCAGTCGCTCGACGAGCTGACGACCCAAGCAAGGTCGCCGCGCTTATTGTTGTTGGTGTGCATACCGTCGTGATTGGTGGTAAACGCCTGCAGATAGCCGATGCTAAACACTGCCGTACCAACGTTGATGCCGGCGGGCGTGTTGTTGATCGTCACATCTTCTCCGTTCTGCGTGAGGGTAACGGTATTGTAGTTGAAGGTCTCGGCAATCGTGCCGTCTTCCTTCACATAGGGGTTACCGAGCTTGTCGGCAACGTAAACGGGCTTGTGCTCTGCAACGTACTCAACCGTGAAGTTGTCGGCGGGGATCAGCTCCTTGCCGAGGTTGAGTCGGGTGCCCGAAACGTTGTAGTTGTTGTAGTTAGAAGCAAGCGAGAACACACCGTCGTCGTCGATCATACCGCCAAAGAGGTTGTAGCCGACGGAGCCGTTGGCGTTGCGCTTCCAGTTGGAAAGGTTACCAAAGGTCGCGTTCTTTGCGCCAACCACGCGGTTGTGCCATACGCCGTTTGCAACGGATGCGTGCATCTCACCCGCGTTGAGTGCGGAGAAGTGTGCAACGAGTCCGTCCTTCACGTACAGATCGTAGCTTGCTGCAGAGGAAAGCACGTGCTTTACAACGTCCTCAAGCTCGAGCTTTGCAACCGCCTTTGCGAGAGCATCTCTCGAAAGGGTGATAGAGGAAGCGGCGATTGCCACCTCGTTCATCAGCACCTCAGAAGAGGTGATCGTCTCGGGAAGCGTAATGTCGTAGTAGTACAGGAGGTCAATGAGGCGGTTGTGGAGCTTTTCGCTGTCGGTGAGCACGCGGTCGTACACACGGACTGCGATAAAGTCGGTAGGAATGCCTGCAGAGAGCCAGAATCCTGCCGTAGCGCCCTTCTCGGCTGCATAGTCGTCGCCGTAGTAGGCGTTACCCCATTCCTCGGACGTGTTGCTCGCAGGAAGGGTGACGTCGTCGGGCTTCACTTCGCCCGTCTTGTCGTTGTACCAAGTAGTAACGTCGTCTACCTTTTTGGAGTAGTACATTTCACCGTCGCTACCGATACGGTAGTAGTAGGCGTTCTCACAAACGTCAGCGCCCGCATTGTTTGCAGTGGAGTTGATGCTTGCGGAGTTGTCAGCGTAGAATACGCCGTCGCGGTAGATGGTAAAGAGCGCCTCGGTTTCACCCTCGACAACACTTTCGTCCACCGTCACACCGTAGGTGTTAAAGGACTTCGCGTTCACAACGCGGAATGCGTCGGTCGTCTTAGCAAGACCGTTGGTGGCAGCACTTGCCGTAACGTTTGCCCAACCGGTGCCAAGGAAGCGCTGGTTGGTGCCCGCGTTGAAAGTAGTAAGACCTACGGTCCAATATGCGGAGCCGCGAGGTGCATTTGCGCCCCAACCGCCGAAGCCGTCGATCTGCTGGGTGTGGTTGTTGAACCAACCGAAGGAGTCGCCCGCCTTGCCCGAAGCGGACTGCGGAATGTAAACTGTACTTCCTGCCGTCGAAGCGGAATATCCCTTTCCAAGCGCATATTCAAAGATGGAAACGGGAGTGCCCGAACCATCCGTATAGTAGACGAGCTTGCCTTCTTCTGCGGTCTTATCCGCATCGGCGATAAGGAGAGGACGGTAGAGAGCAAGATACTCTACCGTGAAGTCCTCGGTGGAAAGCTTATCTACACCGATGTTCAGTGCGTACTTGTTGCCAACGTAAGCGGTCGTGTCACCCGTGAAGCCGGTCTTGCCCTTGGTGTAAACGCCCTTGGACATATAGCCTGCCCAAGCGTCAAAGCCGACCGTGCCATCCTCGCGGAGTACCCAGTTGGATGCGCCCTCAAAGGTTGCCTTGGTGGTGTTGACGATATCCGTCCAAGTGCCTGCCGCAAGGTTTACGGTGTTGGGATCCTCGGTGGTAAAGAATGCCTTAAGGTTATCCTTGCCCGCATAAGCGTTGAGCATCTCGACCTTGATGGATGCGCTTGCAATGCTTTCCTCGATCTTTGCCTTGTTGATAGCCATCTTGGAAGCATCGGGAGAGATCACGATGGAGTCTGCGACAACCGCAGCCGTCTTTAAGATCTCGGGGTTCTTCAGCGTATCGACCACGTTAATGCCGTGGTAGTACATCAAGTCGACCAAACGGTTTTGGCTCTTTTCAGCCGCCGTTAGGATGCCGTCGTATACGCGGATCGCGTAAACGGTGGAGGGGAGGTCGTTGTAAAGCGAGAACGGACCAACCTTCTTATCCGAAGCACCATACTCTACTGCCATACGCGTAGCATAGTCTTCCTTCGTCACGCTGATGGCGAGTTTTCTGGTGTCGCCGTGCGAACTCATCTGCGTCGTTTCGTTGTTGTAGGAGATCTTGTAGTCGACGGTGGTGTCGCCCGTTGCCTTTTCTACCTGCATAACGGAAGCGACGGGAATAAGGTGGTTTGCTTCGCCGTCACCCACACGTACAGGTGCAAGATCGTCTCTGTTCTCGTTGACGATCGTACCGTCCTCTTTCGTGTAGTAGATGGAAGCCGTTGCCGTGTTGCTGAGCAACCAGCGGAGCGCGAGCGAGGAACCGGAGTAGGTCGTGCGCGTGCCCTCAACGGGGTTATAGTAGTACCCGGTGATTGCGCCGCTATCGTCTACGGTGTAGGCAAGGCCCTGGAATGCACAGGTGCCAAGCAAACCAAAACGGAAGTTCGCAAGAGTCTGGTACCTCTGACCCGTTCTCTGCCATCTCAAACCGTCATCACCCGTTGCACCGACGATGGTAGCAAAGGACTCTACGGTGAAGTTATCGAGTTCTGCATACGCGTCGGGAAGGCGGATACCCACCTCATCGTAGTCAGAGTTGGGGGAAACGTAATCGTTAGCACCAACGTCCTTGCCCGCAGAAGTGCGGTAGATGACAGTCGAGTAGTGCATATCATAGCCGACACCCTTGTCAAGTCTATGCCAGTACTTCTGGGATCCGGTGTCACGGATAATAGCGTCTTCGCCGCCCGCAACGAGGTTCTTCCAAGCGCCTTTTGCGAAATCAACGGCATAGTCGCCGCCAAAGGTGGTATAAAGACCGACAAGCGTCGCGCCGTTTGCACCCTCGGTAACGTAAAGGGATGCGTAATCGTTCTTTCTGTCACGCTCAATGGAGCTTGCGAGCGTGTCAACAGCCGCCTTGATCTTTGCCGCGACGGCTGCCTTCTGGCTTTCGTCGGTCAGGATCTGCGCGCCTGCAAAGTTGTTAAGCGTATATACCAGCTCGCTGACAAACTTTTCGTCCTCAAGGAGCTTGGAAAGCTTAGAATCCACGTCAATGCCGTAGTACAGAAGAATATCTACGAGCGCGTTGATGTTCTTCTCTGCCTGCGTCAGTACACGGTTGTATACACGCACGGCGAGGAAGTCAGTGGGAATACCCGCAGAGAGCCAGAAGCCGGAACGGTTCGTATCTGCGGTGAAATCTGCAGCGTTGTAAGTGTTACCGTACTCCTCGGCAAACTGAAGACCTGCGGTGATATATACGCCCTTAGGCATTACCTCGTCGGTTTCGAGGTTGTACCAAGTAGAAGAGTCGCCTTCCTTATGGTAATACTTATTGCCGTCGGTAGCGTCAGCATAGTAGACGATATCGGTAGGAGCAGCTTCTCCCGTCGTACCGTTAAAGTACGCGTAAGGAACCGTGCTGCCATTGCCGGTGCGATAGTAGAGGTTTCCATCGCTACCCTTGAAGTAGTAGTAAGCGTTGATTACCTTATCTGCACCTGCATTGTTTGCAGTGGAGTTGATGTTCGCGGAGTTGTCGGCATAGAACACCGAGTCGCGATAAATGGTAAAGAGCGCTTCGGTATCGGCACCCTTCACGGTTTCATCTACGGAAACGCCGTAGGTATTAAAGGTCGCGCCACCCGTCACGTGATAGGGATCGGTCTTCTTCGCAAGACCGCCACCCGTGCCGGTAACGTTTGCCCAGCCTGCGCCAAGGAAGCGCTGGTTGGTATCATAACCGAAGGTGCGCAAGCCAAAAGTCCAGTGTACAGAGCCGCGAGGACCTCCCGACCAGCCACTCGGGCCGTCGATGTTCTGGGTGTGGTTGCCGAACCAACCGAACATATCACCCGCAAAGCTGGTTGCGGACTGCGGGATAGCATCGACACTGTATTTTGTTTCATAATCATAAGCGGAAACAAGCGCGCCGTTCTCGGTATAATAGGTCAGCACACCGTTTTCTGCCGTCTTATCCGCATCGAGGATCAAAAGAGGGCGGTAGGACACAAGGTACTCTACGGTGAAGTCCTCGTCGGGAAGCATATTAATATCGAATTCCAGCTTGTATTTGTTGAGGAAATACCCGGTGGTATCGCCGGTAAAACCAGACTTACCTGCCGTATATACGCCGTTCGAAACATAGCCTGCCCAAGCGTCAAAGCCGAAGGCGCCGTTCTCGCGGAACGCCCAGTTACCCGTAAAGGTTGCCTTGGAGCCCGAAACGATATCCGTCCAAGTGCCTGCGGCGAGGTTAACGGTAGTTTTGTCGGCAGTCGTGAAGAATGCAACGAGCGCATCCTTTGCCGCATAGCTCGAAAGGATCTTTGCCTGTGCGTCAAGGCCGGGGATGGTGTCTTCAAGAATTGCCTTGTTGGAAGCCTTCTTGGATGCGTCCTCGGAAATGACCATCTGGGCAGCCTTGCCGATCATCAGGGTGAGCATTGCCTCGTCCTCAAAGAGGGACTTGTGAGGCTTTGCACCGTGATAGTACATAAGGTCAACCAAGCGGTTCTGTGCCTTTTCGTTATCGGTCAGCGTGGTATTATATACGCGGATCGCATAAATTTCGCCCGGCACACCGTTGAAGAGGGAGATGTCGCCGTCCGCATACTCGTTCGTATCGGTGCGCTCATCTGCCGCCTTGATCGCGTCGTACTCCTCACCCGTAATGGTCGTAGAGATATCGGTGAGGGAGGGGCTGTAAACAAGCTTAGCAGCGCTGTTGTAAGAAACCTTATAAGTAATGGAGGTCGAAGCACGGTCATCACCTTTAACGGTCGACTTCTCAAAGTGCATAACACCCGCCGTGGGAACGGTCTGGTCACAGTTTGCGTCGTCACCATAGTGGCCGCGCGTCATCAGCCAGCCGTTCTCTTGGTATACGACAACGGTTTCGCCCTTAGCATTTACGTAACTGGTGCCGTTGAAATACTTCGAGGGAGCCGTGGGGTTCGCGTTCTTGAAGCCTACGTTCTGCACGTACCAACGAGTAGACAACGAAGAAGTATAGCCGTAGGACCAGGTGTTGGGCTGGTTGGGCGTCTTATAGTAGTCGTAAACCTTTTCGCCCGAAACCGTGCCGCCGCGAAGACCTGCAAAGAACAAGCCGCCCGCAAGGTCGAAGCGGAAAGCGGAAACGTTGGCGTTGAAAAGGTTGCCCTCAGACGAAGAAATGTACAAAGAGCCATCCTCGTTGGTGATACCAACGACCTTAGCAAACGCGTCAACGGTGAAGTTATCGGTGTTATACGCATCGGGAAGCGTGATGCCGACATTGCGTCCGTCGCCCAAGCTCTCGGGGTAGGCATTGGTTTTCGTCTTGAACTGTGTATGCGTCATCGAGTATCCGATACCCATCGCATACTTAGTCCAGTAGTTGCCTGCCGTAGATTCGTCACGCAAGGTAGCGGCTGCGCCGTTTGCCACCTTGTTTGCCCAGGTACCGTTGTCAAGGTCGACGGAGCCGTCGTCCGAAAAAGCGGTATAGAGCGCGACGAGGCCGCGGTCTACGTAGAGCGTGTAGAGCTCGGGCAGCTCCTCGGTCGAGGTCTGCTCGGTCGTCGTGCTCTGCGTGTTGGTGTTCACTTCCTCTGCCGATGCGGCTACGGGAATCATCGTAACCAGCATTGCGAGCAAAAGAAGCACGCTGAGAAGGCGTTGTTTCATACTAATTTCCTCCGAAATATAATTACGAAAACCCCATTTAGGGGCACTCATACAGATACATTTTACCACTATTTCCTCGCGTTGT
>JAZSBJ010000039.1:0-42237 GCA_045602305.1 Eubacteriales bacterium
ATACCTGCCTTCTTGAAGTGACCGAGCTCAGGCTTGGTCAGATGCTTTTCCTTCGCGTCGCAGTATGCGAGCTGGACTGCATCGTAGCCGTCGTTCTCTACGGTCTTCTTCTGCGCGATCTCGCAAGGACCTGCTTCAATCAGGGGTACGGGAATCACTTTGCCGACTTCATCGAAGATCTGCGTCATGCCCACCTTCTTACCGTTAATGCCTTTTTTCATTTTTTCCTCCGTTCGTTAGTGGTTGGTGCGCTTGAATTTTCGGTTTCCCGATCGCACCAACGTGACCACGGATCGTGGTTAAAATTTGTTTGCCTCCTGCGGAATGAGGACTTACGCCTTGATCTCGATCTCAACGCCGGCGGGAAGCTCGAGGTTCATGAGATCCTCGATGGTCTTCTGCTGTGGGTTCAGAATGTCGACCAGACGCTTGTGGGTACGAGTCTCGAACTGCTCGCGGCTGTCCTTGTACTTGTGTACCGCACGAAGGATGGTGATGATCTCTTTTTCGGTAGGCAGCGGGATAGGACCCGAAACTGCACCGCCGTTTCTCTTAGCAACTTCCACAACCTTTGCCGCAGCAGCATCTACGAGGGTGTGATCGTAGCTCTTGAGCTTCACTCTGATTTTTTCCTTTGCCATTTGAATTGCCTCCTTCTAAAATTTCTTTTTCAGGGGGGCGATTGCCATTCACACTGCGCCGCGCGTTTCAAACGCCTACGAATGAAAGCCGGGAAACAGCCTTTCCGCAAAGCTAAGACCCGGGGGAACGGTTTGACGCACGCGACGAATGTTTTCGCCCGATTTGTCGGACATACTCCACGAAAATTACCCGCTTTCGCGGCAACCTCTCGCTTCAACGCATATCAAGCCTTACTATTATACAGTATTTTTCGCAAAAAAGCAAGTGTTTTTTCGTTTTTTTGATTGTAATACCAAGAAAATTTTGCACATTTTTGCATTATTTTTTTGGTTATGTTGCACAAACAGAAAAACCGTTACATTTTATTCATATGTGTGCGTTACAATAGGATTATCCAAGAAAAAAGAGGAAAATTTATGAATCTTACTTCAAAAAAGGTCATTTCTCTCGCTCTCGCGATCGCGGGCGCCTTTTTGCTCCTTTGCACGGGCTTTTATACCTTTGCGCTTTTAAACGGATACATTCCCTCGACGGGACATTTTGCGGAAAGCGTTTTTTCGGACGTTTTTCTTCCTTTATTATATATATTAGGGATCGTTTCGTTTGCGGTCTTCGGTTTTCTCTTCCGAAGCACCCTCTCGGACCGCCATATGACGGCAACCTTCCCCACCTTTTTCGCATCGGGCTTTGCTGCTCTCGTGTTTGGCGTATGGCTTTTTAACTTTGCCTTGCATTTCTTCCGCGAAGCGCACGCGACGCCTGCCACCCTTTTCGGCATTCTGCTTATGGTGTTTGCCGTTGCCGCCATTTTCTATTTCTTGCTGAACACGCGCCCCGTGCCCACGTCCCGCACGACCTCTGTGCTTCTCGGTATGGGTGCCGCGCTCTTTTTCCTCGCCTATGCGTTTTTTGCATACTTCGATACCACCTTCGCATTAAACAGCCCCATCAAGCTCTTGGATCAGATCACGGTGCTTGTCACGATGTTCTTTTTCCTTATCGAGCTTCGCTTCTGCTTTAACGCCGTTTCGGAAGCCGTTTACGTTCCCGTTTGTATGGCGACCGTTCTGCTCGCGGGTGCGGGCGGTATCGGCGCTTTGATCTACAACGCGGTGGACGGCCGTCCCTTGATCGTTCACGTCGCGCACGACTTCTTGCTCCTCGCCGTGGCGCTTTATGCCGTAGCGCGGCTCGTGTCCTTCTTACAAAAGCCGCTTTCGGCGAGCGACGGGGGAGAAGAGCAGCCCACCTTTGAAGCAGACGGCAATATTGCCCTTCCCTCTCGCACGGACCCCACGCAGGAAACCTTTGATTTTGACAAAGAAAACACGGACGAGACCCAAGAGGAAAGCACGCCCGCGCCCGCCAAGGAAGAGGAGCTTTCTCTCCCCGAGGATGAGGCGGCAATTGATTTTGATTCTGAGGAGTCTTAAGTCGAGTGATGAAAAAATCCTTAGTTATTGACGGAAACAGTATTTTAAACCGTGCCTTTTACGGCATTCGCCCCTTATATACCAAAAGCGGCAAGCCAACCAACGCCATCTACGGGATGTTAAACATCGTGCTTCGGCATCTTGAAGCCCTAAAGCCCGATTACGCGGCGGTCGCCTTTGATTTGAAGGCACCGAACTTCCGCAAGCAACGCTTCTCGTATTATAAGGAAGGCCGCCACGAAACGCCCGAAGAGCTTCTTTTGCAATTTGACGACGCCAAGGAGTGCCTAAGACTGCTCGGCTTTCACACCCTAGAGCTGGAAGGCTACGAGGCGGACGACATTCTCGGTACCGTTGCACGCCTTGGGGGCGAGGCAGAGGACACCCACACCTACGTACTTTCGGGTGACCGCGACCTTTTACAGCTGATCGACGACCGCACCACCGTCCTTTTGGCAAGCACGGGAGATACGCTCTCCTTTGACCGCGACGCGTTTTTCGCCAAGTACGGCATTGAGCCCTCGGAGTTCGTGGACCTTAAGGCACTAATGGGGGATTCCTCGGATAATATCCCGGGGGTGCCCGGCGTGGGCGAAAAGACGGCAAGCCGTTTGATCGCAGAATTTCATTCCATTCAAAAGCTCTATGATAACCTAGATAGCCCCTCCATTGCCAAGGGCGTGCGCGCAAAGCTCGAGGCGGGCAAGGCATCTGCTGAGGACTCGCGCTTTCTCGCTGAGGTCTGCAAAAGCGTTCCGCTTGCCTTGACGCTTGCCGACCTTACCTACGATGGCGTTTGCCCCAAAATGTACGACAAGTGCCGTGAGCTTGAGTTTTCGGCACTCATCAAAAAGCTCTCGCTCGTGCCCACGGACGAAGATTGCACCGAGGGGGCGGTCGCGGGAGAATTCTCTGTCCCCGTCCCAAAGGACGCGGACGAAAAAGCCCTTCTTGCCGCACTTAAAGATGTCCAGCGGTTTGCCGTTCTTTTAACGGATGACGCGCTCCTTTTCTCAAACGGCAAGGAAGCCTACCGCTACACGGGGGCGCTTTCCCCCATCGCTTCGCTGTTTGAGGGGAACGCTCGCGTTGTGACCTTTGACGGCAAGGCGCTTTTGCACCGTCTTTGGAAAGAGGGGGTGGGGCGTCAGCTTGTCCCGCGCGACTTGCTTTTGTACGCGTATATTCTGCACAGCGGCGACGGCAGCCACGCGCCCGACGCGCTTGCGCTTCGCTATCTTGAAACGGCGATTCCCGAGGGCGAAAGCGGCGTTTCTCTGTTCCTTGCGCTGGAAGAGGCGCTCGCAAAGGAGATCGACAAGATCGACTGCCGCGCTCTGCTTGAGGAGATTGAGCTTCCCCTCTCTCCCGTCCTTGCCCGTATGGAAGCGGAAGGCTTCCGCATCGACACGGCGGCGCTTGAGGCGTTTGGCAACCGCTTGGCTGCCGAAATGGTGCTTTTGACCGAGAGCATCATTTCTCTTGCGGGAATGGAGTTCAACCTAAACTCGCCAAAACAGCTCGCCGAGGTGCTTTTCACGCATCTGGCTCTGCCCACCAAGGGCGTAAAGAAAAACAAGAACGGATACTCCACGGACGTGGATACCCTTACCGCCTTAAGGCATACCCATCCCATCATTGACGAGATCCTTGAATACCGCAAGGTGAGCAAGCTCTATTCCACCTACGCGCAAGGACTTTTAAAGGTGGCAGATGGCGAGGGCAATATCCACACCGAATTCAAGCAAGCGCTCACGGCAACGGGCAGACTTTCCTCTGCCGAGCCGAATCTGCAAAACATTCCCATCCGCACGCCCCTTGGGCGTGAATTGCGCCGCGTTTTCGTTCCCAAAAAGGAAACGCGCGTTTTGGTGGACGCGGACTACTCGCAGATTGAGCTGCGCCTAATGGCGGCGCTCTCTAAGGACGAGGATATGTGTGACGCCTTCCTTTCGGGCACGGACATTCACCGCCGTACCGCCGCCGCCGTATTTCATTTGCCCGAGGCGCTCGTTCCCGACGATCTGCGTGCCCGCGCCAAGGCGGTAAACTTCGGCATCATCTACGGCATCAGCGCCTATTCCCTTTCGGGGGATATCGGCGTGAGCGTAGGAGAGGCAAAGTGGTATATGGACGACTACTTTGCGATGTTCCCACGCATCAAGAGCTATCTTGACGGGGTGATCGCATCCGCCGAGGAGGACGGCTACACTAAGACCATCTTCCAAAGACGCCGCTACATTCCCGAGCTTTCGTCGCGCATCTTCGCACAGCGTGCCTTTGGCAAGCGCGTTGCGATGAACAGCCCCATTCAGGGAAGCGCGGCGGACATCATCAAGCTCGCGATGGTGCGCGTCGACCGCCGATTGCGGGACGAGGGGCTGGATGCCCGCTTGATTTTGCAGGTACACGACGAGCTGATCGTGGAAGCAGATGCTTCTTGCGCCGAAGCGGTGCGTCAAATTCTTAAAGAAGAAATGGAGGGGGCTGTGTCGCTTGCCGTTCCTCTCACCGTTTCCACCGCCATCGGTAAAAACTGGCTGGAAGCCGAGCATTGATGTGAAAACTTCCCTTTTTGGCTAGGCGAAAAAAAAGTAAAAAAATTCGTCCAAGCCTATTGCTTTTTTGAAAGTTATATGTTATAATACTATCTGTTGATTTATGAAAGATGGTCGCTTCGGCGGCTGATGTGAAACGATTAGGAGGTAATGTCCAATGGCAAAGTGTAGTGTATGCGGCAAGGGTGTTGTGTTTGGTAACACCGTTTCGCACTCTCACCGTAAGTGCAACAGAACCTGGAAGCCTAACATCCGCAAGGTAAAGGCTGTGGTCAACGGAACGAACAAGACCGTTTACGTTTGCTCCCGTTGCCTGCGTTCCGGCAAGGTTGAGCGCGCGTAAGTGCTCTATAAAAAGCGCCCCTCATCGGGGCGCTTTTTATTTTTCTTCTTCCTTGGCAGGGCGCAAGAACATTTCGTAGAGCAAGAGCGTTAAGGCGGGGAAAATAAGAATTCCCAAGAACCCGAAAAGGCGCGCGCCCGCGTAAAGCGCGAGAAGCGTCAAAAGAGGATGCACGCCGTAGCCGCGCCCAAGCAATCGCGGCTCAAGGAACTGCCGCAAAACGGTGATGACGCCAAAGAGGATCAAAAGTCCGATGCCGAGAAATCGCTCCCCTGCCAAAAGCGAAACGATCCCCCACGGCACAAGAAAGAGCCCGACACCCAAAACGGGCAAAAAATCGAGCAAGGCGATCAGCATTGACAAAAGCAAAGGATACTTCACATTTAAAAGAAGAAAGCCGATAAGAAGGAGCGCGAAGGCGATCAAGGTGAGCGTTCCTTGGGCACGAAGCACCGAGAGCGCGGCGCGCAATGCCGAATCCTTGAAAAAGCGGACCACGCGCGAAAGGCTTGCGGAAAGACGCTTTGAAAGACTTTCGTGTATGCGGTCAAGGTCAAGGCAAAAATAGACTGCCGCGATGACGCCCACCCCCAAAGAGAAAAAGAATGCGGGCAAGACGTCCGCAAGCGAGGCAACCACGCTTGGGAGCGCGGAAAGAAGGAGAGAGAGCCCCTCTTCCAAAGATCCGTTGGATGCAAGCGCATCTCCAACGATGGGAATGGCGGCAAGCCACGCGCGGATCTCCTCGGTAAGGCGCTCCCCTTCCCCCTCGAAGCGACCGAGGAAAAGGGAGATCTCGCGAAAGGCACCCTTGAGCGCCAAAACGAGAAGCACGCCAAGCAACAACGCGGAAAGCACCACGAGGAGCAGCCGTGCAATACCAAGCGGCAGACGTGTTCGCTCGTTGAGCCATTTGGCGGGACGCCGCACGAGCATTGCAAGCCCCCACCCAAGCACGAAGGGAAAAAGAACCCCTGCAAGATATTTAAAAAACAGATAAAAGAGCGCGCCGCCGCCAAGCAAAAGCACGACGAGCGCCGCAAAGTGTGTAATTTTGTTTTGCATTGCCACTCCCCCTTTTTACAGTATAGGGAAAAGCAGAAAAAATATACAATGCAAAGAAAAGTTTACAAGAGAAAGAAGGATGCCTTAGCATCCTTCTTTTGCTTATTCCTCAATATAAACGCGCTTCATCATTTGGGGAATGCGCGGACGGTCAGAATAATCCGTGGGGACAGAGGCGATCTCGTCTACGACATCAATCCCCTCAACGACCTTGCCAAACGCGGCGTAGGAGCCGTCAAGATGGGGCGCATCCTCGTGCATAATAAAGAACTGCGAGGAAGCGGAGTTGGGCATCTGCGAGCGCGCCATCGAAATAACGCCGCGTGTGTGCTTTAAGGGGTTGTTATAGCCGTTCATTCGGAACTCGCCCTTGATCTGCTCACCCGAGCCGCCCATACCCGTACCCGTGGGGTCGCCACCTTGGATCATAAAGCCGGGGATCACGCGGTGGAAGATGAGTCCGTCGTAAAAGCCCTCGCGGACGAGCTTTTCGAAATTTGCGGCGGTGATGGGCGCCGCCTCACTGTCAAGCGCGAGCTTGATCTTTTTTCCGTTTTCCATTTCAATTACGATCATAAAAGCATTTCCTTTCTGCTCAAAAAAGATTCCGTTCCCATTGTATCAAAAAGCGCGCTTTTTGTCAAGAACCTCTTGACCTCACGATGGATTTTTGATAAAATAATATTAGACTTAAAAAAAGGGGGGGTTCCCTTGAAAATTTTACATATGGCGGACTGTCATCTTGACTCCGTGATGGAGCAGCATCTGCCCGCACGCGTCGCAAAGGCACGCCGTCGCGAGCTGCTTTTGACCTTTTCCTCGGTCATTGCCGCCGCAGAGCGTGAGGGTGCGTCCCTCGTTTTGATTGCGGGTGACCTCTTTGACACGGACACGCCCTCGGCGGGTGCTGTGCGTTACGTTTTGGACTGCATTTCCGCACACGGGGACATCTCCTTTGTCTATATTGAGGGAAATCACGACAAGGGCGCCCTTGCCGATATGCCCTTGCCCCAAAATCTCTCCCGCGTTGTGGCGGGGACGAGCGAGATCTTCGCCTTTGACGGTGTCACGCTCTACGCCGCAGGCTTTGGTGTCAAGGAAGAGGTGCTTGCATCCTTTGCTTGCCGTGAAGAGGAAACGAATATTCTTCTTTTGCACGGTACGCTTTCCACCTCGCGCACCGACGCGCGTGAGGAGATCATTCCCCGCGCCGTGCTGGACGGCAAAAAGATCGATTACCTTGCGCTCGGACATTTCCATTCGCACACGGCAATGCGCCTCTCGCGCGGTGGGCTCGCTTGCTATGCGGGCACGCCCGAGGGACGCGGCTTTGACGAAACGGGAAAATGCGGCGTCGTTTTGCTCGACACCGACACGCTCAAGGCGGATTTTCTCACCACCGCACAGCGCACCCTGCACAACGTTGAGGTGGACGTCACGGGGGCAATTACGCTCCCCGAGATCGAACGGCGCGTCAATGCCGCCGTGAGTGCGATCTCCGAAAACGATATGGTGCGTCTAAGCCTCGTGGGCGAGGTCGAGGAGCATTTTCTTAAAGACCCCGAGCAGATCAAGGTTTTGCTCGACGGGCGCTTCTTCTTTGCTAAAATCAAGGATAGCATCCGCTTGCGCCTGCGGGCAGACCGCTATCGCAACGACGTTTCCCTGCGCGGTGAATTTGTGCGGCGCGTTTACGCCGATACGACGCTCTCCGAAGAGGACAAGGAGCGCGTCCTCTCCTTTGGTTTACGCGCCCTTGAGGGGGAAATGCCTGAGGATGTTTCTTACTAAATCGGAAAGGAAGTTTTTTTACTTTGAAACTTATCAGCTGTCAAATTGTAAACTTTGGTTGCCTTTCCGATTTTTCCGTTTCCTTTGACGACGGGCTGAATATCCTATATGCCCAAAACGGCAGAGGAAAAAGCACCTTTGCCGCATTCTTGAAGGCGATGTTCTACGGACTTCCCTCTAACCGCCGTGCGGGGCTCGACAACGAGCGCCGCCGCTATACGCCTTGGCAGGGCGGCTCGTTTGGCGGCTCGCTTTGCTTTGCGGTGGAAAAGACCGAATATCGCCTAGAGCGCTTCTTTGGCGCAAAGGAAAAGGACGACCGCTTTGCACTATATCATCTTGCGACGGGCAACCCCTCGACGCGCTATTCCGCGGCGATTGGGGAAGAGCTATTCGGTGTGGATGCGGACGGCTTTGAAAGAAGCCTTTACATTTCGCAATCGCTTCCCTTCTTGCCCCCCGACAACAACAGCATCCGTGCGCGATTGGGCGCACTTCTCGACGCCTCGGACGACCTTGGTAAATTTGAAAAGGCGGACGAGCTTTTGGACGACGCGCGCCGTCATTACCGCGCGCAGGGAGAAAGAGGACTGATTCCCGAGCTTTCCCTTGCGATCCGCGAAAAGGAAACGGCGATCGCTGATGCGCGCACGGCTGAGGAAACTGCACGCGCGCTTGCCGAGGAGAGGCAAGCCATTGAAGAAAAGAAGGGCGAGATTG
Source organism: Eubacteriales bacterium (assembly GCA_045602305.1). Taxonomy (GTDB): domain Bacteria; phylum Bacillota; class Clostridia; order Oscillospirales; family CAG-272; genus UBA1740. The sequence continues at coordinate 8,553 of JAZSBJ010000039.1, forward strand.
CCGCCGCCCTCACCGAAGCGCGCGAAAAGCGCATTGAAGCGGAAAAGCGCCGCATTTGGGATGAGCAAAGCGCAAGCTATCGCTCCTTGCTTGATTTAAGAGAAGCAACGAGAGGACAGCTTCTTCCCTTTGAAGAGTTCTTTGCGCCCCATTTGCCGACCGATGAAGAATTGCTTGCCGCCGAGCAGGACGAAACGGAAACGACAACGCTCTCGGCACAGCTTGCACACGCCCGCCTTTCCGAGGAAGAAGAGGCGACTTTAGCCCGTCTTTCGGCAAGGTACGGCGAAAACGCACCCGACGGCACCTTTATGGACGGCTTGCGCGACACACTCACCGCTTGGCGGCGCGCCAAGGAAAAGCGGCGCGCGACCGAGGCACGCATTCAAGCGCAAAAGGACCCCGTGTATCTGCGCTTTGAGGCGCACACGCCCACCGAGGGAGAAAGAGCCGCCATTCGCGCGGCAAAGGACGCACTTGAGGACGCAGGGGCATATCTCTATGCCGATGCAAAGCCCGAACGCCCCTCGCTCTCTCTCATTCTCTCCGCAGTTGGCAGTGGCTTATTTGCCGCCGTTTCCGTTTTGGGCTTTGTTTTATCCCTGCTCGCGCTTGCCATTCCCGCACTCGTTTTGACCGTTGCCTCTTTCGTTTTTCTCGTCTTGCAGTGGAAGAAAAGAGGACGCCCGACATCAAGCGGTGCTTCGCGGTTGGAAGAATACCGCGTGCGGCAACGCAGGCTTGCGTTTCTTCTCACCCCCTTTGGCTACACCGAAAAGGACCCGCTTCTCTGTGCCGCACGCTTCTTTGACGATCTTGCAAGATACGAAATGAGCCGCGAGGAAGAGGCGGCGCTTCGCCAAGCCCTTGAGGAGCAAAGCCAAAAGGAGAGCGTTGCCTTGATGGCGCTCACCGCCTATTTTAAGGAAGCGGACGTTCCCGACCCCGAGGCTGAGGCGTCACGCATCGAAGCCGAGATCCCCATTCTTAAGCTACTTCTTCAAAAGAGAGCCGATCTTGCCACGCGCCGCACGCTTTTGAGCGCATCGCTTGACGCGGCTGCGGGACGCTTGCAAGCATTTCTTTCGCATTACCCTGCCTTAGAGGGCGTGCCCCCGCGCACGGCGCTTGATACCGTAAAGCAAAATATGCTTCTCTCCAAGCAGGCACTCGACGCGTACACCGCGGCGCGCAACCGCGTGGCAAACTATCTGCAAAACACGCGCTTCGACCCCGATGCGCCCCCGCCCCCCTATCAGGGTGACGCGCGCGGGCTTGAGGAAGCCGAGCAAGCGCTCCAAAGAGCGCTGACCGACCTTGAAGCTCTCTCCTCGGTAAAGGCGAACGAGCGCGCGCATCTGCTTGAAATCGCGGCGACCATTCCCACGCTCATCGCGGAAAAGGAAGCGCTGGAGAAGGAGAAGGCAGAGGCAGAGCATACGCTCTCCCTCATCCTCACGACCAAAACCCTCTTGAAGGACGCCAAGGACGATCTCGCCACGCGCTATTTGCGCGATATGGAGATGCACTTCGACCGCTATTATCAAAAGCTCACCGTAGACCCGAGCGCGGAAATGCCCGCCGACGGCTCTCGCGTTACGAGCTTTTCGATGGATACTTCCCTCGCCCTCTCTTGCGAAGCATACGGAGAAAGGCGCCCCGTCGGCGTTCTGTCGCGCGGTGAGCGCGATCTCGCTTTCTTTGCGGCGCGGCTTTCCTTGCTCGAATCCATCTTCCATAAGGAAGCTCCCTTCCTGCTTCTTGACGATCCCTTCATCAATCTTGACGACGGGAACTACGAGAAGGCGGCAAGACTCCTTTCTCAGCTCGCAGAGCGCTATCAGATCGTTTACACCGTTTGCTCCGTTTCGCGCCTGCCCGCCGAGCTTCCCCTTAAGAAAATATAAAAATAGCAAAAGAAAAACGCCCCAAGGGGCGTATTTCTTTTCTTTCAGTTAATTACAAAGCTATTTACCAACTTTTAAGAGGTGTAAATGCAGGATTGGGAACCGCAACCTCAATCTCTGCGCTTGCCACACTAAGCGGAAAGGGGTTCTCGTTTATGCTACGTGCTACAGTGACAGACGCTTTTTCGTCTAAAACAAACGCTTTTTCGATCGCCTTCTCCAAGCGTATTGCAAGCACATCGCAAAGTGCCATTTCTTCACAGCAATCTGCCATTTCCGGAAAACGGTTTTCCGAAAATCCAAAACTCTTTTCTGCTCGGTTTTTATCTTTTCCCAAAACTGCAACCTTAAAGAAATCAACGTTGAATAGGAAAGAAACACGAATGTTTTCTATGTTCGAGGACCTGTCTGCCACCTCATAGCGCTCCTTAAAGCAACCAAAGAGCCAATCGGCAATCTTATCCGTTAGCGGGCTTTGCGAAAAAAGTGCGGCACGCTCATCCATTCGAGCAAGGAACGCCGCTTTATAGCTTTCAATTTCATCCATCGCTTGCTTTTCTTTTTTTCGAAACTCACTTTCGATCATATGACGCTTTTCTTCATACTTTTCCTCACATTCACGCAAAATTCCGTGAAGACGCTTGGTTAAACGCTTGTCAAGCCAGCTGTGAACGAGCAAAAACACAGGATATCCGATTGGACAAAGAATAATTGCATAAGTATATGCAACGATAGGACGAAGAAGCAACATAATGATTGGGAAACTAACGGCACCGCCAAGAGCACAGCTTAAGGCGCCGGAAACGCCCTTGTCGTTGCCAAAGACAGCCAACTGTTCCCACAAGCCGAAAAATCCAATGATGGCACCAATAACAATCCCCACCGGGATCATCCAAAGCACCGAACTCTTTAATTTGAAAAAGCCAACAGCTCGAATATATCCTCGAAAACTCCTTTCACATTCCAAAGAAAAAGCACCGACTGCCTTTTCTCTTGCTTCTTTTTCACCCTTTTTCTCTGCCTTTTTTTGAAGCTCTCCTATTTTGTGGTTTGTTTTCTCCAAAGCGTCGTTGATTTCTTGTTCCTTTTGCTCCGCAAAATTTTGCGGAAATTCTGTAAAATCCATAAGATTGATCACCTTTCGCTATTTTTACTTCTGTTTTGGAATTAATTTTATTATAATTCTGTTTTGGAATTTTGTCAAGTCCTTTTCGGGATATAATTCTAAAAAAGGATAAAGGGTGGCGATGCAGATGAAACTTCGTAAAAAATCATATGGCGATGCAAATCTTATAGGAAGGAATGTCGAGCATCTTCGCAAGGCAAGGGGTATCAAGCAAAAGGATTTTATTGCAAAGATCCAAATTGAAGGATGCGATATGAACCCTACCAGTTATTCAAAGTTAGAAGGACAGTTGCGAAGCGTAACGGACAAGGAGCTTTTTGTGATTGCAAAACTTTTGGGCGTAGCTATGGAAGAGCTCTTTTAAATTTGCACCCTTTAGTAATACAAAAACCACAAGGCGAGAGATAACTTCGCCTTGTGGTTTTTTATAAAGTGTTTTTTGTCTACGGTTATGTCAAAAGATGTCGCGGCTTTTGCTACAGCTCTGTTTTTAGGCAAAAGGGCTAGGCGGATTTTGAGCAGAATTTTTCGTTCTCGAGCGTGAGGCGTATATGCATACGTCGAGCGATGAGAACGAAAAAAGCAAACAAAAATTAAATTCCAATGGAGAAAACCGCAAGGTTTTCAACCTTAGACAATGCAAGAAATATAAAAGGCGAGAGATGAACTCTCGCCTTTGTTTTGAAAAATATTTTTTGTTTGCGGTTATGCCAAAATGCGTCAGCGCCTTAGTCCTCGGGGAAGAGGAACTGGAGCGTCAGGTTGCGGCTGTTGGGCCACAGCTGAACGCTTCTGTCAAGGAGCTTGTTGGCTTGCTTGTTCTTTCCGTCCTTGTTTACAAGGGCGCGAGCCTTTTCCTTGACGGCGTGGATACCGCCATCCGTCCAAAGATAACGGACGACCATATCGTACACGTTCTTATCCGCGCAACGGAATACCGCACAGGGCGCCGCCTTTTCAAAGGGACGCTCGCTGACTGCCTTAGCAAAGACCTTGGCAATCTGCTCCTCGTTGTACGAGGTGAGATATCCGCCGTGGAAGCGGCAGTATTCGTGCTTGGTGGCACGGAATTCCTCAAGATCTCCAAAGAGCTCGGGGTCGGGCTCACGGACTGCCTTATCCTCGCCAAGCATATTCTCCTTGGCGGTGACGCAGAAGTAGCCGTAGCCGACGACGTTCTGATCGGCGTCACCTCTCTTGGTGTTCGAGGGATCGCCCCAAGTCACGTCGAGATAGTAGCAATACTTGCCGAGCTTAACGACGTTCCAAGCGTGCGTCTTGCTGACGACCTGACCGCAACAGATACCGACCGACTGCAAGAGGTACTGTGTCGCAACCGCATAACCGACGCATACGACCTTGTGGTCGACGAGCGCGCTATGCAAGGAGCGAAGCGTATCCTCTTCGCGCACATTCTGCCCTGCACCGCTGTCAAGACCGACACCGTCGTAGTCGAGGTTGAGGATCAAGCGGCGGTAGATGGTGAGCATCGCTTCGTAGGGATCCGTCTTTCTCGTGATGCCCTTGGTAAAGAACTTAACGTGGGCGCGAAGCTCTTTTCTGTGCTTCTGCACACGCGCAACGTCCACCTTACCGTCGGCACCGAGGCAACGGAAGCAGAGCGACAGGCTCTTGACCTTATCGCCCACGTGGCTGTAACGGAAGGTTTCCGTCCAGAAGAATTCGGGATAATCGTAAAGCACGAAGTAGAAGATACGGCGCACGGTCGCAAGCGGCATATCGTAGCACGGAATGGGCTCGTCGCTAAAGTCGGAGATGTGGCGCGCGATCTCGTTGTAAAGACGGATCTGAGGATTTCTATCCTCTTCCGCCTCGTGCGGGATCAGCTCGCTTCCCGTCTTGAGCTTTGCGAGCTTGCCGTTCTTCTCGGCTTCGGGCTCCTTCGGTCTTTGCATTCCGTCGGAAGCAGAGGAAGTATCGCCCTCGTCGGCACCTGCGTCGGCATCGCCCTCGTCGGGTGTGGTATCTCTTCCGTCGTTGCTATCGTCGTCGCTGGCGTGCTTGCCGCGCAGATAACGCTTCCAGAAGCGCGGTACGCGGTCGGGATCGTAGAGGGCATCGAGTCCCTCGTTGCCCGATTCGTCATCGTCGCCGGGGGTGGGAAGGATCTCTTCGGGACCGTCGGGAATGGCGTTTTCCACCACGAAGTCGAAGGAATTTCTGCCCGCATTGTCTGCGATATACTGCTTGATCTGTTCCACGAGAGGCAACCAGCTATCGGCGATCGCCGCACGGGTAAATTCCGCGCGCTCTGCGGCACCGATGCTGTCGAGGTAGCAAAGCTCCTCGTAGTAGAGCTGGGCGACTGCGGCAGTCGTGACACAGTTTTCATCTCTGTGCCATACCGAAAGGAGACCGCGCAACACCGCGACAAACATACAGTCACGCGGCAGGTCGCACTCGACCTCTACGCGGCGATCGGCATACGAGAGGCGGTAGAAATACTCGCTGAGCTCTTGTCCCTCTTCGAGCGAGAAGGGATCTGCGAGCGCAAAGCCCACGTTCTTCGGAAGCTCTCGGTCGGGGTACTTCTCTGCCCAATAGCTCTTGACCTCGTCGACCATACGGGAGAGGTCCTTATCCTCGCTGACCGCTTCGACCTGACAGTCAAAGCAGATGTATCTGTGCTCGTCGTAGATCGCATAGCGTCCCGTAACGAGAGGACGCTTACAGAAGGAGCAGTGCGTGGGCTTTTGCACCTCTTCCTCTTCCTTATCCTCACCGATCTTGCGCTCACAGTTGGCAAGAAGTGCAAGGCTTCCGTCGAGGTCGTATACCGAGGGCAGAGTGTCCGCGCCAAAGTAGATGTAATGTGCGTCCCCTGCGGGAAGCGTGGGATGCTCCTTGAGCCACTTGAGGTAGTCGAAGATGTAGGAGAACAGCTCCTCCATAATGCGCGCACCGCCGTCGTACAGACGGTCGAGAATGCCCACATCCTCATCCGCGTCGTTCACGATGAGGAACTCTGCGACCTTCTCATCCTTTGCGGCGGGGCTATCTACGATATAGGGGTACAGCGTTTCAACGCATCCCTCGTAGCTCTCGTTGACCGACGCCTTCTCGGTGGGAGAAAGCAGAACGGGACAAACCGCAACGCAACGGTAGGTTTCGGGGAACATCGTGCGAAGGAACTCGTTGAGCACGGCAGCAAGGAGCTTTCTCGTGCCGTCCGAGCATTTCTCGCGCGATACGAGGCGCACCGTGAGGATCTTTCCTGCCGAGAGGCGTCTTGCCTGCTCGTTCACCGTACGCTCGTCGAGATTCGGGTTACCGCCGACGCCTTCCTTAAAGTTGAGCGTCTGGCTGTTTGCCATCAAGCGATAGAAGCCGTAGGTTTCGCCAAGGATCTCCGCCTTTTCGTATCCGACGTCGATCTCCGCCAGCGTACCCGTGCTATAGTGATGCACACCGTGAAGCGCGCCCGTATCGGCACGGTCCTTCATCGTGTAGCGGCGAAGGAATGCCGTATCAAGGCAGGAGTTGTTGGTGATGTTTTCCTGACGCAGGTAAATGGTGCGGCGGTCGGGCGAAATCTTATCGATTTCATACTCGTGGTTGTCAAAAATGATGTACTGACCGGGCAAATACTGCTGATATACACGGTCGGGGAAGGTATCGAGCGAGCCGATAACGGTACCGTGGAGCGAAAGCTCGACACGGGTATTGTTGGAGAGCAGCTTCTCGAACACCTCTTCAATGCGCAGGAAGGAAACGTGCAGCTCGGTATGAAGCTCGTAGCCGTCCTTGCGCTCGGGCTGAATGATGCTGTAGAAGTTGTATACGGGCTTCTTGGCGACGGTGTATTCTACTACCTTGCCGCCACTCTTGCTTTCGCGCTTCTCTGCGATCATCTTGGGATCGGACATCAGCTCGGAGAGCAAGAACGCCACGCGGGCATTGAGGTCGTACGCGGGCTTTGCACCCTTTTCCTTCATCGCGGCGTCAATGCGCTCGGAGAAGCGGGAAATTGGCATACCCGACGCGCTTGCCGTTGCCTCGCAAAGCAGGCGCAGAAGCAGAATCTTATCGGTGTCCGCGTGCTCGGTCGCACGGGGCTTGATGAGGTCGGACTGGTTGACGTACATTTCCACGCGGTCGCCGAAATACTCACGGAGCAGATACGGGCGGCTGAGAATGTGCAGAATGGACGCTTCTCTGCCGTGGAAACGGGTGTACGCATAGATGGCGGCGGCAAGGTTGCAACGGTCATCGGTGCAGATCATATAGTTGACGTTCGGCACCTGCTTGTGGAAGAGGTTGATCTCCACGTCGTGCGCCTTGAAGTTCTGCTTTTCCGCAGGGCTAAGCGGAACGCTCGTCAGAATACGAATGCCGTCCACGCGCGCCCCGTACGCCGCCTCGGCGATGAGGGACTCGATGGTCGTTTCGCTTTGACCGTCCTTGTTGTAGAGGACGTTGCTCTCACGGTTCCAAAGCATATAGGAAACGTGCTCGTTTTCCTCTGCACTGTTGCAATCCACGATCTCCTCGTCAATGCAGAAGAACTTGCGAAGGCTTGCGGAGAAGCCCTGAAGCACGTCGCGCGAGAGGAACATAAAGCGGATCTTTCCATCCGTCGCCTCTTGCAAGCGGCACGCCATAATGGTGCAAAGGTAGCTGTTGAGGTTGAGGATCTTGTCGGCGTCCACGAAAACGGCGTTGCAGGCTTCCTCAAAGAAATAAGGATAGTTTTCGACAAGGTTGTCGGTTGCAAAGTCCTCGGGTACACCGACGAGGACGTCTGCCTCGTTGATGTGATGGGAGTCTGCACTGTAAACGCGCCAGGTTTCCTCGCGCGTGACACCCGTGATCTCGGTCAAGCGGTTACCGATGTATTGCTGAAGACCGACCACCTTGCTTCTGTCGGAAACGATAAAGATGATTCTCTGTCCCGAAAGAAGTCGCATATAGGTATAGGAGATGATATACTCGCCCAGCTGAGAATAGAAGGAAGAACCGAAATACACGTGTCGCTCGTTGAACACCGCGTCAAGACCACTCATATAGTTTTGAATGACCTTGCCGTAGTTGTTCTTCATATACGAGCTGATATACCCCAGCGCGTCCTTGTAGATCTCGTTGGTACAGAGATACTCAGCCACCTCTTTGGACTCGGTGGCGGGGAAATAGCGAATGCTGTGGTTCTTGGCAAAGCGGCGCAGAATGTCGCAACGCAGCTTGTCAAGACCAATCTTCTTTTTCTCTTTTTCTTCCTTTTCCTCGATCTTGATCTTACGCTTGGTTTCCACGGGGGGCTTGCAGGGCGCACGGAAGGTGTTGCAAAGCTCTTGCAAGAGGATAATGGAAACAAAAGGATAGATGTACATCTTCGCCGTTACCCAGTTGAGAATGGTGTAAACGATCTCGGGCAGGGGGAAGAATACGGCGAGAAGCAGAAGGAAGAACAAAACGGCGTACAGCGCTTCTACAACGTAGATGAAGAACTGCACGACCGCCGTTGCGGCGTGCACGAAGCGGCGCGCGTGCTTGAAATCGGGGGCTTCAAAGAAAAGACCCCAAAAACCCATATAAATACGGTAAAGGAAGGGATGGTCCTTACGGAACTTCTCGTCCTCGGCGTGCGTCTTGCGCTCGGCAAGCGCCTTTTCTTCCTCGTCGGCGGCAGACTTTTCTTCCTCGTCATCCGTCTTCTTGCGGCGTGCGCGGAAGAAGACCGAGATGCGGCGGGGCTTTTTCTTGGTTTCGCCTTCGTCGCCCGTGGCAGCGTCCTCGCCGTCCGTCTTTTTCTTCTTTTTAGACTTCTTCTTTTTCTTGCGGAAGCCAAAGATAACACCGAGCGCACCCTTTACAAACGCCTTTAAGAACAGAAGCAAATAAAGCGTCACGAGGTTCAAAAGCAGAACCTTAAAGAGCACCGAGCTTCCAAAGGTGAGAGAGGCGGATGCTCGCGAGAGCAGCTTTGCGATAAAGGGCACGGATGCAATCGCATTTGCCACCGAGAAGATGGCGCCGTATACCACGGCGAGCGCCACGAACTCAAGAACCGTCAAAAGAACGAAAAATGCGTTCAGTCGGTTGTTGGGCGCGTCATAGCGAAGTCCGTAGAAGGTGGAGAAGCGTCTTAACTTCTTGGGAAGCGGGAGAAGCGGGAGAAAGAGGAGCAATACCGAACAAATGATAATAAGGATCTTTACAGCTGTCATTGCTCTTACATTCTCCTTTCTTCAAAGATGTCTTCGATCACGTCAATGGTGAAGACCTTGTAAATGCGGTTTAGGCGGAAGGATTCGTTGATCTTGAACTCGTCGTCATCGAGGGCGGCCCCACCGTCCGCCTTGTGGGCGATCTGCATACTCGTGAGCATACCGAGCAGAACGTCGCGCACACGCTCAAGCATCTCTCGATGCTCTTCGATGTGGCGGTTGATCTCACGGTTTGCTTCGTAAAGGATCGCAAGCTCGGCAAGCTCGTAGTGAATGCTCTCCACCGCAGGCAAATATGCGGTGTAGCGCTTGCGCAAGCGGAAAATGCTTTGTCTTTGCTTGACAAGGCAGGCTTCGTGCAGGTCCGTCATCTCCAGCTTTGCAGAACGGATATCTCGCAAAATGGGAATCACGTGAAGCAAAGCGGAAAGCACGAACACACCGCCGAACACGGCAAGAGCAATCGAGAGAAGCACCGTTGCGCCAAGGTTCGAATCCTTGATCTGGAACACGAAATAGGGCACGAGCATCGCAAGCATCACAAGGAAGAAGCAAACGATGTTGGTGCGAACGTATTTCTCGATGCGTGCCTTGCCCGAAAGATATTTATCTCTTGCATCGTTCGCCTTAGCAAACTCCTCGGTGTAATCTGCGCCGTCGTAATCGGCGTCGATCGCTGCCTTGAGAATGCGGCGCATCGTGACCTTTTTCTTCTCTACCGCGTTCTCATATTCAAGTCCCGAGGGATACTTGCTTTGCTTTTTCGCCTCGCGAAGCAAAAGTCTTGTATCCTGCTCGGTGGCGTGGTTTCTCATCTCGTCGCGGCGTTGCTTGTATTCGCTCATATAGCCCGCAAGCTCGCGCTTTTCTTCCTCGCTCTTGGTTCCTGGGGGAACGGACGCCATCTTTTTGATGGCGGCATAGCGGTCTTCAAAGCTCGTCCCCTTTGCTGCTGCGATGACTTCCATTTTTTCTTCATCGCTCATCGCATCCACGCAAATGTCGTCCGAAACGCTCTCGCGGGTTTCGAGCACGTAGAAGCCGTTGGCAGTACCACTTTGACGAACAAGCTCCAAGGCGCTTTGCACCTTGCCATAGGAATGGCGAAGCGTGTCAAAGAAGCGCTCCTTGTTCATCTGGGGCACGTCTACCACGTCATCTCTGCGGTCAACCGAAAGCTCAACCTCCTGCTCGTAGGCGCGAATCAGTGCCAAGGAGAGGTTAAGGTTATCAAAGGCGGCACGGCTCTCGCTTCTTGCGGACGCCGTTCCCGCTACGTAGGTGCGGGAGCGCGAGCCGAAGGCGCGGTACGCGATATCGTATTTTTCCGCAAGGTTGCGGTAGAAGGTGTCGAAGCTCGCTTCCTTCTTTTTTCCGATGTCCTTGCAGAAATCCTCGGCACGGAACACGAGCTTTCCACCGCGATACTCTGCCGAGAAGGTTTCATAGAGCGTGGGCCCCTTTTCTTCGGGGGCGGGCTCTTCCTTTTTCGATGCCTTCTTTTCACCCTTTGCGGGGGCTTCCGTTTCGCGAGGGGCGCGCTTTTCCGCCACAATACGGTCGTGCTCGTCTTCCAGACCTAAAAGAAGCGCAAGCTGTTCCTTTTCCGCCGCATTCTCGCGAATGGTATTCTTTTCGGTGTACTGAATGTAGAACACCTCCATACCGTCAAAGCCGAGCTGGGCGCGGCGAAGCGGCGTGTAGAGATGGTCGTTCAAATATATTTCTATCAGCGACTTGTAAATAGCGAGATATTCGCTGACGGGATTCTCCTCGGGAAAGAGCGTTTTTTCAAACGCCAAAAAGTCAACAAGCACCACCACGCGGTATTCGCCCGCGGTCATCGGCTGTTGACGCTTTACGATCTCCTCGGCACAGTCCTCAATGTTAGCAAGAGGACTCCGCATCCAAGCGATCTTATTATATCCGACGAGCTCAAAAAGCAGATCGGTCTTGAGAACCTTATTCTCCGATGTATTGATTACGTAGGTTAACATTCTTTAGGTCCTTTCTTGAAGGAGTAGATCGGGAAATGAAAAGGGGGACGCGCCCCGCCGCGTACGTCCTTTGGGGACGCACGCGGAAAGCGCGGGGCGCCTTTTTGACGGCGTTGCCGTCAAGGAAAATTATTCTTCGGAAGCGGGTGCCTCAGCCACAGGTGCTGCGGGAGCAACGGGGGCTACGGGAGCTTCCTTCTTGGGGGTATCTAAGCCGCGGCTCTTGCGGACGTTGCCCACGCAACGGTCCATACGTTCGGCTTGGAATGCATTGAAGTCGAAGGCTCTCTTTGCCCACTTGCCCTTGCCGGGCTCTGCGGAAGGAACGATCTCCATAAAGCAGCCTGCACGGTTTGCAAAGTTGAACATCATCTTTGCGGTATCGAGTGCGGTTGCCTCGGGAATGTCCTCGTCGCAGAACATTTCAGCAACGAAGTAGTCAAGCTCCCACATATAAACCTCGGCAAAGAGGTCGTCGGACGAGCTGACAACACGCTCACAGAGATCCCAAAGGAGATCGCTGACGACAGCGAGGATCTTCTCGGCGTCGTTGCAGTCGTAGCCGCCGCGGCTCTCCTCCTCAACCTTGATGGCGTATGCGAACTCGAATACGCTCTTGTTGAGCTTCTTTTGGAGAACCGTCTTTGCGGAAGAGCCTGCCGATGCGTTGGCAAGCATCGTTTCGAAGATGTTTCTTCTGAGCATCGAGAGATACTTGGTGGTGGTCAGCTTTGCCTTTGCGGCAGGGATCTCGTGTGCAAAGCCCGTCTTGGGAAGCACGGAGAGCTGATCCTCGACGTTGCGGTCGAACTCAGCGCACCACTTCTCGATCTTATCCTCTTGAGGACGGAGCCAAGCGATCAGTCCGATGAGGTTGTTCTCGTCGACAAACTTGCCGTCGCCAACGATCTTCTCGCCCGCATAGCGGAACGCCTTGTCGGAGTACTCGGCGCTGTAGGACACCTCGCCGTTCATAATCGCATAAAGGAGCGCCTTAAAGAGCTTCTTATCTGCCTCAGCCTCGAGATCGGGGTTGATGAAGGGCAGGTAGCCGCGCTTGTGCCAGTTGAAGCCAAGGTGGGGGAACATACTGTCGTTCTTCTGATCCTCACCGATCTTAACTGCCTCAAGGTAACGCTTGTAGTAGCCGTCTTCTCCGCTCTTCTCGTTCACCTTAACGATATCCACCGAGTTAACGCTCATAAGCGCGCGGCAGATAAAGATGGTATTCTGGGGAACGGTGTCCTCGATACGAACGAAGGATTCGGGGCAGAATCTCGTAACGAGGTCGTCGGTGCAAGCCGCACTCGGTGCAATGCCGAAGCGGTCGGTGTTCTTTTGGAGATAATCCTCTACCTTCTTGGGAGCGAGCACGACGCCCTGCGTCTTGTGCATACCGCCCGACTTGACCTGAAGGGCAGGCTTCGCCATTTCGAAGGCGGTGAGGATCGCTGCCTTTGCGGCGTCGTATTCCTTGCCGCGGTTCTCCTCGGCAAGCACCTCGAATACGTTTCTTCCGCAGAGGGAGATGCAGTAATCGCTCTTCTTGATCTGCTCGAGGTTGGACTTCTTCATCGTGTCGAAGACGGCAGTCGCGTCAACGCGATCCTCTTCTTCCATCGTGCCCTTCTTCGCGCAGGACATCTTATAGGCGATCTCGAACACGCCTGCACCTGCAATCGAGATGCCCTCGCGCTCGTCTGCCATATTGTCTTCCATCAAAAGCTCGTAGTGACGGCGGCGCTGTTCTACGGATGCACCGACGTATACGCAAGAGGTGTCGGCACCCTTTGCCTTATCCTCTTCGGCTCTCTTGACCTTATCCTTAAGGCGATCCTTCTGCTCTGCAAAGCGGCCGAAGAATGCGCGGTAGCTCTCGATCATCGCGTCGATACGGCTCTTGAGCGTTTCGATGGTCTTGCGAATGATCATCTCGCCTGCATCCTTCATCAGGGTGGTGAGGAGCATATCGCCGTCCTTCTTGAGTGCTTCGCTATCTACGGAGTAGTCGGTCTTCTGTGCCTTGAAGCCCTCGGCAAAGGAAGAATCAAGCATCGTGGAGAAGCGCGAGCTTTCGCCCTTCAAGTATGCACTCTTTGCGGCGCGGCTTCCAAGGTCGAGCGTGTCGATGTCGGCGCACTCAAGGAAGTCGTGAGGAAGATTGCCGATCTCATAGGAGCCGACGTCCTTCCACTCCTTGCCCTCAAGGGCGGCACCCTCTGCCTCAAGAAGCAGACGGAAGGAGCAAAGCTGAAGCATTGCGGCAACGGGATGGATGTAGTAGCCGTCCTTTGCGAGAACGTTCTCAACAAAGGAGAGCTTGCGGTTTGCGGTGGGATCCTTCTTGGGATCCATAGGAAGGATAGCGTCTGCTACGACGTTGAGCTGACTGTTGATCTCGTCGACTGCCAGCTTGTAGTATGCGTTGAGCGCCTTATCGTAGATCTCGTTTGCGATCTCCACGACCTGACCTGCCTTGCTTTCCTTTTCGCCCTTACCTGCGAAAAGACCTGCCGCGGGAATGACGTCGATGTCGCTGATGACGTCGATGTACTTCTTATTTTCGGGCGCAAGTGCCTTGAGGGCTTCCTTGGTCGCCTTCCAATATTCGCCGAGAATGTCGAGCGTGACAAACTCGTCACCCTTTTGTACCGTGGGCTTCACGGCGTTCTTGAGCATCTCGGTGATGTTGCAGGTGGGCGTGCGTGCCTCTGCCTCTTGTGCGTCGGTGTAGAGCTTTGCGTAATCCTTTACCGTCAGGTGATACTCCTTACGCATCTCCTTTGCCTTTTGACGCTTCTCTGCGATCTGCGTTTCGGTTGCGGTGTGCAGAACGAGCCAAGCACCCTCGGCATCGGACTGCGTCTTACGCCAAGCAAAGTACTCCAGCATCTCGTCGATGGGGTAGTGGATCTCGGAAGAGCCGATGCCCGCGAACATACAGTTGTGTCCCGTTTCGTTGGCACGCTTCTTTTCCTCGTTGGACCAGATGGAGTCAAGCTCGCCGCCTGCCTTGGTACAGATGAGGGAGTAAAGGGTGTTTGCAAGTGCCTCGTCGTGCGCGATGATGGAAGAAACGTTGACGATCTTCTCCATCATACAAACGCGCTCGAAGGGAGCCGCCTCAGGCGTCCAGAATGCGGGATCCTGAGAATCGAAGAGCACGCCCACGGGGCTATCCTTGGTGCCGATGTGGAAGCGGACGGGAGTACGTCCTGCACGGGCAACCTCGCCTCTGCCATTGTCGTAGGTAGATGCATTCAGTCCGTATACGACCTGGTTGATGGCGTTCAGCTCGCGAAGGATCGCGTATGCGTTCGCATAGATGCTCGTGATGTTGGTGCGGTCACCACTCTGTTTGCCCTCGTAGATGTCGGGGCAAGCGAGAAGGGCGCGCGCGTGGATGGTGGTCTTCTCACCGAACTTCTCACGGATGAGCTTCTTGACGTAGAGCGTCAGAGGAATAAAGCTACCCGAGCCCGTGCCGCCTGCAAGAGAGGCAACGGTGTAGATGTCGATGTCGATCGAGGGGTTGGTCTTGTCGGCAAGTCTTTCGATCGCCTGCTCAAGAACGGTTCTCTGTCTTCCGTTCATTGCATTGAGGAAGGCAAGATAGGACTGTTTTCTCCACTGACCTGCACCGATCGAGATGTTGTTGCTGTCAAAAATGGAGTCTGCGGGGAAGAAATCGCCCCAAACGGATTCGCCAAGGCGCTCCTTGACCGTTTTTACGGTCACGTTATCCGAGAGAGAAACGATGGTTGCGGCATCGATGTTCTTTTCGTCAGCCATATTGGTATCGAGCACGATGGAAACGATGTTGACATCGCCCTGCTTACCCATCTTGTCGATCTTCTTTTGCAGCATATTTGCCGCACGGCTGCCGGTACCACCGACGCCAAGGATGAGGACACTCTTCATTTTTGTTCTCCTTGTTTCTTTGTTTATTTATTTTTGTTTTTTTAAATAATGAAGACTTTGAAAACTTGAAATCGGGAAAATTATGCGTTTGCCTGTTCCTCATCCGATACGATGGGAGCCGCCTTTTGGGGCTCTCCCTCGCTCTTGGCGCGGTTTTTGGCTACGCGATCCAAGGACGAGATTCGCTCGTTAAGAAATTCGGAGAGATTGAAATCTCTCTTTTCCCACTTTTGACTGGGATCTCGGCTGGGGACGATCTCCATAAAGCTGCCCGCGCGGTTGGCAAAGTGCAAGAGCGCCTTGACAACGGCGATGCGGTCGGCTTCATCCTCAGGCATATCGTCGTCCATATACATCTCCGCAACGAAATAGTCAAGCTCCCACTCGTAAACTTCCTTGAATTGGTCCTTGTCGCTGCTGATGACACGCTCACACAGCTCCCAAAGGAGATCGCTGACGACCGTGAGGATCTTTTCGCCGTCGTTACAGTCGTAGCCGTAATGACCCTCTTCCTCGGTCTTGATGCGATATGCAAATTCAAAGATGTTCATATCGAGCTTCTTCTTGATCTTTGCATACTTCTTCTCGTCCTCGGGGCGCAGAGCTTCCTTGCCCGTCGTCTTGAAGAGGTTTTCAAAGATGTTTCTGCGAAGCATCTTAAGATACTTGGTCTGCGTCAGAGCCGTCTTTGCTCTGCCGATCTGATGCACGAATCCTGCGGACGGAAGCGATGCAAGCTGCTCCTCAACGTCGCGGTCGAACGCTTCGCTCCACTGCTCGATCTTATCGTCCTGCGGACGGAGCCAAGCGATGAGTCCGACGAGGTTGTTGTCGTCCACGAACTTACCGTCGCCCACGATCTTCTCGCCGTCGTAACGGAAGGCAAGGTCGCCGTATTCCTTCTTGAAGGAAAGCTCGCCGTTCAAGAGAGCGTAAAGCAGTGCCTTGATCATCTTCTTGTCGGCGGCAATCTCAAGCTCGGAATTGATGTAGGGAAGGTATCCGCGCTTATGCCAGTTGAAGCCAAGGTGCGGCAGCTTGCTGTCGTCGGTGTAGCCCGAGCCGTCACCGCACTTGGAGTAGTCGGAACCTGCCATACGAACGGTATCAAGATAATACTTGTAATAGCCGTCCTCAAGGTTGCTTTCGTTGACCTTGATGATGTCGATGGAGTCAACGCTCATCAAAGCGCGGCAGACGTAAATGGTGTTTCCGGGAATGCCCGCTTCCAAGCGCACGAGGGCGTTTTGGCACCATTTGCCGATGAGGTCGTCTGCACAAGCACGCGCGTCGCCGCCACCGATGGAAATATCAAAGGTGGAGCTGTTGGCTTCGAGATACTCCTCGAGCTTTTCGGGAACGAGAACGACTGCCTGTTCCTTCTGCATACCCGTTTCCTTAACGCGTAGCGCAGGCTTTGCCATTTCGTATGCGATGGAGATGATCTTGCGACCGACCTCGCTCTCCGCACCCGTGTTTTCGTCCGCGATCACCTCAAGGACGTTCTTTGCGGCGATCTCTTGATAATAATCGGAGCGCTTGATGGCTGCCTTGTTGGCGTCGTACATTGCGGAGAAGACACCCGTTGCGTCGATCTTGATGTCGTCCTCTGCCTTAAAGCGCTTGGCGCACGCCATACCGTAGGTGATGGTAAAGACGCCCTGCCCTGCAATGCCGTTGTCTGCGGCACCCGACATCATATCGCCAACGAGGCGCTCATAATGCTTTCTGCGGCTCTCAACCGAGGCGCCGACGTAAATGCAAGAGGTTTCCGAGGAGCGCGAGCGCTCAAGCTCTGCTCTCTTGACGCGGTCTGCAAGACGCGTCTTTTGCTCGGTGAAGCGACGGAAGAAGGAGCGATAGGACTCGATGAGCGCATTTGCGCGGTCCGCGACTGCCGTAAGCACGCGGCGCAGAAGAAGCATCGTCGCCTGATTCTTGAGCGAGGTCAAAAGCAGGTCGCCGTCCTTGATGATCGCCTTATTGTCCGTTTCGTAATCCGTTCTTTCCTTGGCGTACGCAACTCTGCCCGCTTCGGTGAGAAGCTCGACGAAGCGTGCCTTTTCCTTTTTGAGGTAGGCGCTTCTCGATGCTCTTGCACCAAGGTCGAGCACGCTCGTATCGTCGGTGCAGTCGAGAATTTGGAAGGGCAAGGAGCCGATCTCAAAGGAAGAAAGGTCGGGCCACTCGATGCTGTCCATTCTTCCCAGCTCGTCCTCGATCGCCAAGCGGAGCTTACAAAGCTGCATCATTGCCGCGACGGGGTGGATGTGCACGCCGCCACGCAGAAGCACGTTGTTCACAAAGGAAAGCGAAAGGTTTGCCGTGGGATCCTTTTTAAGATCGAGGGGCAAGACCGCGTCGGCGCAAACGCCCGACTGACTGCGGATCGCCTCAACCGCTTTTCTGTAATAATCGTTTAAGTAATCGTAAACCTCTTCCGCATTGTTGCAGACCTGCTGTGCGGCGGTTTCCTTGGCACCCTTTGAGGAGAAGAGGACGGGGTTCTTTACGGGATTGATGTCCGACGCGATCTGTGCGGCGATGTCGCTGTGATCGGGCACGAGCGCTTCCAGCGCCAGCTTTAAGCGCTTAAAGTATTCGTCAAAGACGAATTTTTGCTCTTCCTTGCCGTCGCGGCGCTCGTAATACCTCGTCGCGGCGCGGATGATCTCGGTGATGTTGCCCGTTTCGGTGCGCTCTTCGGCGCGCTGCGCCTCGAGGAAGAGCTTGGCGTACTCCTCGGTGGTGAGGTGGTATTCCTTACGCATCTCCTTGGCGAGCTTGCGCTTTTCGGTGATCTGCGACTCGGTGGCGTTGTAAAGGGAAAGCCATTCGCCCTCTACGTCGTCACGCGTTTTGCGCCACGCGAAATATTCAAGAAGCGTATCAATCGGATATTGGATCTCAGAAGAGCCTATGCCGGCGTACATACAATTATGTCCCGTTTCGCCTGCACGCTTCTTTTCCTCGTTGGACCAAATGCCGTCAAGCTCTCCGCCGGCTCTCGTGCAGATAAGCGAATAAAGAATGTTCGCCATCGCCTCGTCGTGTGCGGCGACCGAGGAAACGTTGATAATCTTCTCCATCAAGCACACACGCTCAAAGGGTGCGGCGGTGGGAGAATGATATTTTTTGTTTTTGGAATCGAACAGAACGCCGACAGGGCTCTCCTCACTTCCAAGACGGAAGTTGACGGGGGTTCTTCCGCGGCGTGCGCTTTCGCCCTTACCGCTGTCGTACTCCTCGCCGTTGAGTCCGTATACGACCTGGTTGATACCGTTCAGCTCACGCAGAATGGCATATGCATTTGCGTAAATGCTCGTGATATTCATACGGTCGCCGTTCTGCTTTGCCTCGTAAATATCGGGGCACGCAAGCATTGCTCTTGCTCTGACAGTCGCATTGGGGAACATCTGACGCAGTCTTTTCTTGACGTACAGCGTCAGGGGAATAAAGCTACCCGAGCCCGTGCCACCCGCAAGGGAAGCAACGGTGTAAATGTCGATCGAGAAGGTCGCCTGCGTTTGGTCAACGAGCTTCTGCAAGGCGCTGTCGAGGTCGTTGCGGCGAATGGTGTCGTTCATCGCGTTGAGAAATGCGAGATACGACTGCTTGCGCCACTGCCCTGCACCGATGGAAAGATTGTTCTCGTCGTACTTATGGTCCTTCGGGAACCACTCGTTGCATTGCGCACCGAGGCGATTGCGGACCATACCTACCGTTGCATTCTCCGAAAGAGAGATGACGGATGCCGAGTCGATATTCTTTTCATCCGCGGCGTTGGTATCAAAGACGACGGAAACGATCTTGACGTCTTCCGTCTGCCCTGCGCGGGTGATCTTCTTTTGCAAGAGGTTAACTGCTCGGCTGCCGGTTCCGCCGACGCCGAGAATAAGAACGCTCTTCATTGTTTTTCTCCTTACCTAAGGTTTGGGGTGTATACCCCCTCAAGCGGTACGCCGAGGGGATGTGCCCCGATTATTTGTACTTTCCGACCGCACGCGCGGAAACGAAAAGATAAAATTTGGTTTTGAGGACCAAGCCTCTCGTGCCCGTCAAGGGCTGATCGATGCTTGCCTTTGCCGTTTTGGGCGTGATCTTGACCTTCACGCTCGAAAGGGCGGTTTTGTTGAATGTGAAGCTCGCACCGGGCTTCAGCGACGCCCAGCCCTTGTTCTTCAGGGTGGACGAAACAATGGCACCGCTGGGCTTTAATTCACCCTCAAGGCACTTGATGCCCGCCGCGGTACAAACGCCCGCGTTTTGGTGGTACTTCAGCGTTCCCTCGGACGTCGTGATGTCCTTGGACCAGAAGCAAAGACCGACGAAGGGTAAAAACCGCTTTAGGATGAGATAGTCGAAAAGCCCTAAGCGCTTGACGACGATGACCTTGCCCTTAAGCTCGGTTTCGTCCACCGTGTAATCCAGAATGGGAACACGGACGAACACACCCTTGGGAATGCGCTTGACCTTGCCAAAGGTGAGGGCAAGCACGATGAGCTGAATGATGTAAAGGATCAAGAGGATGCGCCAGATGTAGGACACGATGCTCGCCTTTGCAAGAGAAATGGTGCCGACGGCGTTTACACTGCCGTAATGGACGTCCATATCCAAGGCGTCACCGAACACGAGCATCGAGGTCACAAGTCCGCGGAGCAGGAAGAACTGCCCGCCCGTCGGAAGAACGGTGAGGACGGGAACGCCGCCAACGCTTTCGACCGTTAAGGTCGCGCGCACGGGCGAGAGGAAGGTCTTGTAGGCGCTGTGATCGAGGTAAAGCGTGCCGTCCTCAAGTGCTGCGGTAAGCTCTTCCTCGGAGAGAGGAATGCCGTCGCGCAAAACCTTAAAGGAGATGGTGCTTTGATTTTTCTTGAGGGCGAAGCGGTCCACGCTGCCCGTGGGGGCGAGGGGTACCACCTCAAAAACGGTATCCGTGAGCTTGATCGCTTTTTCGAGCTTGCATTCCACGGTTTCTACCGTTGCGCCGCGGAAGGTCGCCGTCAAGAGCACGTCGTGCTCGCCCGTCTTTTTCGCAAGCTCGCCAAGCGACGCTGCCGTGGGAGCGTAGGTGAGGACGTTGCCATCGCACACGGCGTGCTTCGTCACGTCTACACCGCCGACCGTGAGGCGGTAGGTGAGAAGCGCGTTATCAAAGGGGATCTTGGTTTCCTGCGCCGTCAGCTCGAAGCGGAAGGCGTCTTGGTTGTCAAGGATCTCGTGAAGCGTGCAGGAAAGATTGCCTGCACCCGTGTTCGTAAGGACGAGTCCCGAGGGGTAGTAGCCGATGGGCACGTCAACCGTTCTCGGGTTCCCTTCCGCGTCCTTAACCGAAGCGGTGACGGTATAGGTGCCGTATTCCTTACCCGAAAGGTCTAAGGTAACGGTGAAGGTACCGTTCGCGTTTTTGTCCATACGGAAGTTTTGGAATTCACTTCCGTCCTCGGTCGTCACCGCCACCGTGGGGCGGAAGGTTTCGAGGACAGAAAGCGCGGTGATTTTCTGGTTGTCGCTAAAGACGGAGAAGGTGGTCTTATAGGTCGTCGTGTTTTGGATGTCTACGTCCCCGTGCTCAATGCGGAAGAAGGACGGGTTTTCCAAAACGACGCAGGGGAAGGCTGCATAGAGTGTGTACTGCCCGTCGAGCATACTGACCGAGATGCCGATCTCCTTTTTTCCCTCGGCAAGCGTGACAGGTTCGCCGGGCTCGTAGCTCTTGGTGTCGTAGGTCACGCGCGCAGATGTGGTACCGCCAATGGCAGAAGGATCGATGACCTTGCCCGTATCCTGCTCCACGATCTTGTAGGAGAGATACACGGTATCGCCCTTTTTCATATGGCTGTTGATGTATGCGGCGTCGACCGCCTTGCGTCCTCCGCCGTCGTTCACCTCAATGAGGGGCTCAAGCGTCAGCGCTGGCTCAAGCAGCACCGAGATCACGGCGTTGGCGCCGGGGGCTTCGTCCAGTGTGAGAACGATCTCGCCGCCCGAGAAGGTGCCGCTGGTACCGCGGCTGAGGACGGTGGTGAAGCCGCCCTTCATCTCGTTGACGGGGGAATCAAACGCCGCCTCTTGGCTCACCGAAACGGCGGCGCCGTTGTAGGTGGGAAGAATGCTTTCATCGGGGCGTGCGTTGGTGTTGGTCGCCATTACCGTGACGG
This sequence comes from Eubacteriales bacterium, assembly GCA_045602305.1. Lineage (GTDB taxonomy): Bacteria > Bacillota > Clostridia > Oscillospirales > CAG-272 > UBA1740. The sequence goes on from JAZSBJ010000039.1 coordinate 29,850, forward strand.
TACGCAGGCTGAAGCCGACGTCCGAAAGGGGAATTCGGATCGTCTTGCTGTTTGCGTCTGCGTGGATCGCAAGCGGGTATCTGCCCGTGATGCGGTTGGCAACGCTTTCCATAACGCCGCCGATCTCCGAGGTGTTGGCTGCCTTGTAGGCGGTGAAGTTCGCCTTATCTTGGAGCGACGAAGCATCCCTTAAGTCAAGCGCGTTGACGTCAAAGCCGATGTAGATGCTTTGGAAAAAGGCGTACTTGGAGAGATCCTCCTCAAAGAGTGCGGCTGTTTTGTTCACGTCGCCGCCGATTCCCGTGAAGGCACCGTCGGTGAGGACGACGAGGAAGTATTCGTTTTCGCTTTGCTCGTCCGCAGCCACCTCGGTGGTCAGCTTCATTCCGTAGCGGTTGACGAGCTGATCGACCGCGACCTCAATGCCCTTGGGGGGCGTCTGTCCCGTGGGGTTTTGTGCAAAGAAGCTCGTGTTGATGACACGGCGAATCTCCGCTTCCCTATCCTCAGCGCTGAGGTTGACCTCAATGACGCTCGAATCGGTGTAGTCCTTCACATTATCGGTCGAGCCGGATTTGTTCATCGGTGTGATGATCAGCTTATCGTTTTTGCCAAGCGTTGTCATCAGCGTTTGGAGCGCGTACTTGGCGTACTCCCAGCGATAGACCGTGCCGCCGTCGTTTTTCATCGAGCCCGAGTTGTCGAAAAGGACCGAAACGATCTTGTTCTTCGTGTAGCTCGCTTGCTCTTCCTTGGCGGTGACGGAGCCTGCAGGCAGAAGCGGCAAAAGCAAAACCGCCGCAAGCAGAACCGACAAAAGCCTGATCTTGAGTTTCATAAAGTCTTCCTTCCCAATCTTGTTGATTTCAAAGTGAAATGCGCTCGCGCGCGTAGCGCTACGCGCCTATATATTTAATAATATCACCGTATAGGGATACAATCCTAACCTATATTATACAAATATTCTCGAGCAAATGCAACACTTTTCGCAAGATTTTCATTATTTTTGTCAATTTGTCGAAATATTTGTTCATATCTTGTGCGTTTTGCCTACATTCTGCCTTGAATTATCTTCCTTCATTTCCGTTTTTTGTAAGCATTGCATTACATTTCCGGCAAAAACAAAAAAAGACCGAATTTTTCGTTTCGGTCTTTTTTGTAAGGATTTGTTTGCTTTTTACTCCTGCACGTCCATCGTATCGAGGTCGTATGGCGTGGTCTGGTAAACGTAGTAGTTGAGCCAGTTGGAGTAAAGAAGATTGGCGTGCGCGCGCCAAAGAACGAGGGGCGGATTCTCGTGATTGTCGTTCGGAAAATAGTTTTCGGGGACGCGAATGGGCTTGCCTTGCGAGAGATCGCGAAAGAATTCCTTGGCAAGCGTGTGCGGGTCGTATTCCGAGTGTCCCGTGATAAACACCTGTCTTCCCTCTTTCGCAATCACAGCGTACACACCCGCCTTAGGCGAAGTGGAAAGCACGGTGAGCGCGGGGTGGGCGGAGATCTCCTCTTCCCTTACCTCGGTGTGGCGGGAGTGCGGCACGTAGAAGGTGTCGTCAAAGCCGCGGAACAGCATACATTTGCGGTCAAGCACCGTATGCTCAAACACGCCGAACATTTTTTCGGAAAGCGGATACTTCCCTATGCCGTAATGGTAGTAGAGCGCCGCCTGCGCCCCCCAACAAATGTGGAAGGTGCTATGCACGTTTTTCTTGCTCCACTCCATTACCGCACAAAGCTCATCCCAATACTCGACCTCCTCGAACGCCATCTGCTCTACGGGCGCACCCGTGATGATCAGACCGTCGAACTTTTGATCCTTGACGTCCTCAAAGGTCTTATAAAAGGCGAGCATATGCTCTTCCGAGGTGTTCTTTGACTTGTGCGTTTTGGTGTGTAAAAGGGTTAATTCGACCTGAAGCGGTGAGTTACCGAGCAGGCGCGAGAGCTGTGTTTCGGTGTCGATCTTGGTCGGCATCAAATTCAAAACGGCGATCTGCAAAGGACGAATGTCCTGCGTCTGCGCGCGCGTTTCGGTCATAACGAAGATGTTTTCTTCCGCCAAGGTTTTGGTGGCGGGCAGCTCGTTAGGAATGCGGATCGGCATAGCGCATCGCTCCTTTCTTTGCTTTTTTCGGTGGGTTTAGATGGCGGCGAGTGCCTGCTCAATGTCTGCGATCAGGTCCTCAGCGGCTTCAAGACCGCAAGAAAATCTGACGAGATCGGCAGAAACGCCGCAAGCCTCAAGCTCCGCGTCGGAGAGCTGACGGTGGGTGGTGGATGCGGGGTGCAAGCAGCAGCTGCGCGCGTCCGCTACGTGGGTTTCGATGGCGGCGATGCGAAGACCCGTCATAAATTTCTCTGCGGCAGCTCTGCCGCCCTTAACGCCAAAGCTGACGACACCGCAGGTGCCGTTCGGCATATACTTCTTGGCAAGCGCGTAGTCGGCGTCGCCCTCAAGAGAAGGATACTTTACCCAAGCGATCTTCTCGTGCGAGGCGAGGAAGCGCGCAACGGCGAGTCCGTTCTCGGCGTGCTTCTTCATACGGACGTGCAGGCTCTCAAGTCCAAGGCCGAGAATAAAGGCGCTCATCGGCGATTGCGTCGTACCGAGGTCACGCATCAGCTGTGCGGTCGCCTTGGTGATGAACGCGCCCTCTTTGCCAAATCGCTCGGCATAGGTGATGCCGTGATAGCTGTCGTCGGGCGTTGTGAGTCCGGGGAAACGGTCGGCGTGCGCCATCCAGTCAAACTTACCGCCGTCCACGATCGCGCCGCCGACACAAGAGCCGTGGCCGTCCATATACTTGGTGGTCGAGTGCGTCACGATGTCCGCGCCCCATTCGAGGGGACGGCAATGGGCGGGGGGTGCGAAGGTGTTGTCGATGATGAGGGGAACGCCGTGCGCGTGCGCCACCTTAGCGAAAAGCTCGATGTCAAGCACGTTGAGTGCGGGGTTGGCGATGGTTTCGCCAAAGAGCGCCTTGGTGTTCGGACGGAAGGCGGCGGCAAGCTCCTCTTCGCTCGCGCTTGGCGAAACGAAGGTAAAGTCGATGCCCATTTTCTTCATCGTCACCGAGAAAAGATTAAAGGTGCCGCCGTAGATGGCAGAGGAAGCCACCACGTGGTCGCCTGCATTTGCAATGTTAAACACGGCAAAAAAGTTTGCCGCTTGACCCGAGGACGTAAGCATTGCGGCAGTGCCGCCTTCCATCGCGCAAATTTTCGCCGCCACCGTGTCGCAGGTGGGGTTTTGCAGACGGGAGTAGAAATAACCCGATGCCTCAAGGTCAAAGAGCTTGCCCATATCCTCGCCCGTAGCGTATTTGAAGGTCGTGCTTTGCACGATGGGGATTTGTCTGGGCTCACCGTTGCCGGGCGTATAGCCGCCCTGTACGCACACGGTATCAATGTGCTGTTTCTTTTCCATAACCTGACTTCCTTTCTAGGAAATAACTTTAAATGTAAAGTTTGGTTGTCGTTGTTAAAAACAAATATTTACATTTTAAGAGGAAATCAAGGCTGTTTGCGTACAAACAGCCTTGTGTTTTTTGTAAATCAGACCTCGACTCTCCAGCCGAAGGGATCGGGGCGGCGGCCCCACTGGATGCCCGTGATCTCGTCGTAGAGCTTTTGGGTAAGCTCGCCGATCTCACCGCCGCCGATCTGCATCACGTCGTCCATATAACGGAGCTTGCCGACAGGGGAAACGACAGCGGCAGTACCCGTACCGAAGACTTCCTCAAGGGAGCCGTCCTTTGCGGCGGCGACCAGCTCGTCGACCGAAATGCGGCGTTCCTCGACCTCATACCCCCAGCTGCGGCAAAGGGTGAGCACGGAGTTACGGGTAACGCCGGGGAGAATGCTGCCGTTGAGCATCGGCGTGACGATCTTGCCTGCGATCTTGAAGAAGATGTTCATAGCGCCAACCTCTTCAATATATTTTCTCTCTACGCCGTCCAGCCACAGAACCTGCGAATAGCCGTCGTCGTGTGCCTTGACCTGCGCGATGAGAGATGCGGCGTAGTTACCGCCCGTCTTGGCGAAGCCCATACCGCCTTTGACGGCACGGACGTACTCGTCCTCGATCCAAATACCGACGGGAGCAAGTCCACTCTCATAGTATGCGCCCGAGGGAGAAAGAATGACCATAAAGAGATAGGTCTTAGAGGGTGCCACGCCCAGAAAATCGTCCGTCGCGATCACAAAGGGACGAATGTAGAGCGAGGTGCCGGGCTCGGTGGGGATCCAATCCTTATCCACCTCGACCACAGCGCGGACAGCTTCTACGAAATCCTCTTCGGGAATGTTGGGGATGCAAAGACGGTCGTTGGACTGATTGGCGCGCTTTGCGTTCATATCGGGACGGAAAAGGTATGCCTTTCCGTCGTCGCCCATATATGCCTTAAGTCCCTCAAACATCTCCTGTCCGTAATGGAATACCATCGACGCGGGAGAAAGAGAAAGATTCTGATAGGGGACGATGCGTGCGTCGTGCCAGCCCTTTCCTTCCGTATAGTTCATCACGAACATATGGTCGGTAAAGATATGACCGAAGCCAAGCTTTTCGCCCTTTGCGGGCTTCGCCTTGGGCGCAGTCGTTTTTTCGATCTTGATGTTCAGCATTTCTTTTTGCCTTCTTTCTATCGAATTATTCTTCGTAATTGTAGCCCGTTTCGATCGCCTTGAGGTTGATCTCAAGAAGATCGGCGTGCTTTGCCGATACGACCTTGGAAAGCGCATCGCGGATGCCTTCATAGGACACCATACCCGTTTCGCGGATGAGCTTGCCCACCATAATCATATTGGCGAGCGTGGGGAAGCCTGCCTCCTTGGCAAGGCGGGTCGCGGGAATGTAGAACGCATCCACATCCGCTCTCTTTACCTTGCGCTCAATGAGGGTGGAATCCACAAAGATCTTGCCGCCCGCGACGGTTGCGTCCTCGTACTTGTCGAGCGAGGGCAGGTTCATTACCATCAAAACGTCGGGGTTGGACACGATGGGAGAGCCGACGGGCTCGTCACTGATGATGACCGAGCAGTTTGCCGTACCGCCGCGCATTTCGGGACCGTAAGAGGGGAGCCAGCTTAACTGCTTGCCCTCAAGGAGCCCCTTATATGCGAGAAACTTGCCTGCGAACAGAACGCCCTGTCCGCCAAAGCCTGCAATCAAAAGGTTGGTCGTTTTCATTGTGCGTCCTCCTCCTTGGTCTTATCGCGGTATACGCCGAGAGGATAGTAGGGGATCATCTTCTCCTCTACCCAAGCAAGTGCCTTATCGGGCGTCATACCCCAGTTGGTGGGGCAAGAGGAAACGACCTCGATGAGCGAGAAGCCACGGCCCTCGACCTGATTCTTAAACGCCTTGAGGATCGCCTTCTTGGCGTTCTTGACATTCTTAACATTGTTGACGGCAACGCGCTCGATATAGGTGGGCGCGTCAAGTGCGGAAAGAAGCTCCGCAACCTTTACGGGCAGACCCGTGAGCTTGGGATCGCGTCCGTAGGGCGAGGTTTGGGTAACCTGACCGGGGAGCGAGGTGGGCGCCATCTGGCCGCCCGTCATACCGTAGATCGCGTTGTTGACGAAGATGATGGTGATGTTTTCGTTTCTTGCCGCGGCGTGGACGGTTTCCGCCATACCGATGGAAGCAAGGTCGCCGTCGCCCTGATAGGTGAAGACGATGTTATCGGGACGAGCGCGCTTGATGCCCGTTGCAACGGCGGGTGCGCGGCCGTGTGCCGCCTCGATCATATCGCAGGTGAAGTAATCGTACGCCATAACGGCACAGCCAACGGGGGCAACGCCGATCGCCTTTCCTTCAATGCCAAGCTCGTCGATCGCCTCGGCAACCAAGCGGTGGATGATACCGTGGGTGCAGCCGGGGCAGTAGTGGAAGGGCACATCTGCCAAGGATTTGGGTTTTTCAAATACTACGCTCATTGCTTATTCTCCTTTCACCATCGCCACGATCTTGGCATAGACCTCTTCGGGCGTGGGGATCATACCGCCTGCGCGGTTGCAAAGGTAGACGGGTCTTGCACAGCGAATGGCAAGCTCGATGTCCTCGATCATCTGACCCATCGAAAGCTCAACGGAAAGGAACGCCTTGACCGTCTTTGCCGCCTCGGCAAAGGCGCGCTTCGGGAAGGGCCAAAGGGTGATGGGGCGGATCATACCGACCTTCATACCGTTTGCACGCGCTTCGTTGACGGCGTTTTTCGCAACGCGGGAAGCGATACCGAAGGCAACGACGCAATACTCGGCGTCGTCCATCAAGTAGGACTCGTAGCGTGCCTCGGTTTCTTCGATCTTTGCGTAACGCTCGTAGCGCTTAAAGTTCTCTTCCTCGAGCTTTTCGGGCTTAAGGAAAAGGGAGTTTACGATGTTGTGCGTTCTCTTGCATTCGGTGCCCGTAAGCGCCCAAGGCTTTTCAAAAGTGCGTGTCTCGCCCGTAGGAAGCTCTACAGGCTCCATCATCTGACCCATCGTACCGTCGGCAAGGATCATCGAGGTCATACGGTATTCGTCTGCCTTTTCAAAGCCGAGAACGGTGAGGTCTGCCATCTCCTGCACAGAGGCAGGGGCGTACACGAGCATATGGTAGTCGCCGTGACCGCCACCGCGCGTTGCTTGGAAGTAGTCGGACTGGGAAGGCTGAATGCCGCCAAGACCGGGGCCGCCGCGCTGTACGTTGACGATGAGGGCGGGCAGGTCTGCGCCTGCAAGATAGGAGAGGCCCTCGCTCTTAAGCGAGATTCCGGGGCTGGAAGAAGAGGTCATAACGCGAAGGCCTGCGCCCGCAACGCCGTAGACCATATTGATTGCGGAGATCTCGCTCTCCGCTTGGAGAAATACGCCGCCGATCTTAGGCATACGCTTTGCCATATACGCGGCAATTTCCGTTTGGGGGGTGATGGGATAGCCGAAATAATGACGGCAGCCCGCAAGGATCGCCGCCTCGGCGATTGCCTCGTTACCCTTCATAAGTACCTTAGCCATTGTCTTACCTCCTTATTTCTCGACGCGGATGACGCAGTCGGGGCACATCGTTGCACAGAACGCGCAGCCGATGCACTTCGATTCGTCGGTCATCTCCGCAGGGGAATGTCCTTTTTTGTTGATCTTGTCCTTTGCGATCACAAGGATCTTTTTGGGGCAGGCGGAAACGCAAAGTCCGCAGCCCTTGCAAAGGTCGGTGTCAAATGTCACTTTAGCCATTTTAATATCCGTCCTTTTATGTTATTTTTTTCTGTAAGCGAATGGAAAACGCCTCGGGGATCGCATCGCCTAAGCGTGCGTCCGTAGCGGTAAAGAGGAGAGGGAGCGAAGAGAGCCTTGAAAGCCGTTCGGCTTCCGCTTGCTTGGCAAGGATATCGCCCGCCGTCGTTTCTTCTCCAAGGTTTGAGTTGTGTACGATCGCGGTAAAGGGGATTCCGCACGCCGCCTCGATCTCGCGCATCACCTCAAGCGCGGCTTCCGCCGTCGGGGTGAGGGGGCGGTAAAAGTTGGCGACGAAGATGCTTTCATAATTTCCCTCTTCCAAAATGGCGGGGGCGTATCTGCCGAGCGCGAGCGCGCCACGGTCATCGCCGCCCACGTCAAGGACCGCATAACGGCTCTTGTCCTCGGTGAGCGCATATAGCTCTGCGGGCAGGGCGGGAAGGTCCACGTTGCTGTTGGCGTATGCAGAGGAGATCAGGCGAATGCCTGCGGAAAGAAAATCCTCGGCACTGTCCTTGGTGCGGAAATACGGATTGACGATGTCAAGGTCCGCAATGGTGACGGGGTGTCCCTTTTCCGCGAGATGTAACGCATAGTTTACAGCAATGTTGGTTTTCCCGCTGCCGTAATGTCCCGAAAAGAGGGTAACTCGTTTGGGTGTCAGTTTCATTTTCTTTGCTAATTACAGCTTGTTGCGAATAATTTTTCCACTCGTCGTTTTGGGAAGCTCCTCGCGGAACACGACGATACGGGGATATTTGTAAGGAGCCGTCTTTTGCTTGACGTAGTCCTGGATCTCCTTTTTGAGGTCATCCGAGGGCTCGGTGCCCTTCGTCAAGACGATGGACGCCTTGACCACCTGACCTCTTACGGGATCGGGGGCGGCGGAAACACCGCACTCAAGCACGTAGGGAAGCTCCATAATGACGTTCTCGATCTCGAAGGGACCGATGCGGTAGCCCGAGGACTTGATGACGTCATCCACTCTGCCGACGTACCAATAGAAGCCGTCCTCATCGCGCCACGCGGTATCGCCCGTGTGGTAAAGACCGTCGTGCCAAGCCTCGCGCGTTTTCTCCTCGTCGAGGTAGTAGCCTGCGAAAAGACCGCAAGGCGCGCCGTTTTCGGTATGTACCACGATCTCACCCGTTTCACCGATGCCCACGCTCTTGCCGTCGGGGTCAACGATATCCACGTCGTAAAGGGGCACGGGCTTCCCCATCGAGCCGAGCTTGTGCGCGTCACCCACAAGGTTACCGATCATCAGAGTGCCCTCGGACTGACCGAAGCCTTCCATAATCTTAACGCCCATCAAGCGCTCGAGCTGACGGAACACCTCGGGGTTGAGTGCCTCGCCCGCCGTGGTTGCACGCTCGACCGAGGTCATATCGTACTTGCTGATATCCTCTTTGATCATCATACGGTACATCGTGGGGGGCGCGCAGAAGGTGGTGATGTGATATTTTGCGAACAGGGGGAGAATGTCTGCCGCCGAGAAGCGGTCAAAGTCGTAAACGAAGGTGGCACCCTCTGCCATCCACTGACCGTAGAGCTTGCCCCACATTGCCTTTGCCCAGCCCGTGTCCGAGATGGTAAAGTGGAGTCCTTCGGGGTTGACTCCGTGCCAATATTTGGCGGTGAGGAAGTGACCGAGCGCATACTTGTAGTTGTGTGCGGCGATCTTGGGATAGCCCGTCGTGCCCGAGGTGAAGAACATCAGCATCAGATCGCTACCTGCGGGCGTTTCCTCGGTGCGGTCGAAATGGGTGCTGTAGAGCTTATATTCCTCGTCGAAACTGCGCCAGCCCTCTCGCGTGCCGCCGACCATAATGCGGTTGACGACGTTCGGGCATTCGGCAAGTGCCGCCTCGGCTTCCAGCACAGTTTCCTCGTCCGAGGTGCAAAGGAGCGCGGATACGCCCGCCGCCCCGAAGCGATAGGAGAAGTCGTGCGACTTTAACTGATTGGTTGCGGGAATCGCGATGGCGCCGAGCTTGTTAAGACCGAGCATCGCAAACCAGAACTGATAGTGACGCTTGAGAACCAGCATCACGCGGTCGCCCTTCTTGATGCCGAGCGACTTAAAGTAGTTGGCACACTGCGCCGACGCACGCTTCATATCGAGGAAGGTGAAGCGGCGCTCGTTCTTTTCCTTGTCAAGATAGAGCATCGCGAGTTTTTCGGGCTTGGTCTTTGCCAGCTCATCCACGATGTCGTATGCAAAGTTAAAGGTTTCGGGGTTCTTGAAGGAGATCTTCTTAAGAACACCGTTTTCGTCCTCGACGGCGTCCACCCACTTGTCGTAAACGCGCTCCGTGGGCTCGGATACCACCTTACGGCGCGGCTTATCCACAACGGATGCCTTTGCCGTTTCAAGCTCGGGAATGGGTTCACCCGAGGGGTTGAGGACCATTGCGTAGAAGGTACAGTCTTTTCCGCCCACAGCCTTCATACCGTGGGGGGTGGAGCTGTCGTAATAGATGCTGTCGCCCTCGTGAAGGGTGACCTTGTAGTCGCCCACCTGCACGCAAAGCGATCCCGAAATGACGATGTCGCACTCCTGACCGTCGTGCGTGGTAAGCTCGATCTCAGCGTCCTCGGCGCCCTTCGTATACGCGGCTCTGACGAACAGAGGCTCGGCAATACGGTTACGGAAGGCAGAGGCAAGGTTAAAATACACCATACCGTGTGCCTGCTCGATGCGCTGTCCTTCCCCGTTTCTCGTTACGGTGTAGGCGGCGAGGCGAGGGCTCGTACCCTCGATAATATCCGTCACGTCCACGTTGAACGCCTGCGCGCAGCGGTAGATAAACGCGAAATTTAAATCGCTCTCTCCCTTTTCGCACGCAAGGTATTCCTGCTCGCTGACGCCCGTCTTTTTCGCCATCTCGCGGACGGTCAGCTGCTCGATTTCGCGAAGCTCGCGAATACGCGCCGCCATTTCCTTGATCTTGGCGTCAAGACTCTTGTTTTGATTTTCCATAGCTTCTCCTTTGCCGAGGGGGAAAAGGAATAAACAAAGCCCGCCTCAAAGACTTAAGATACTTTGAGACGAGCTATAATTTCTTATATCCCGCGGTACCACTCAAATTGCGTTCAAGCGAACGCCACTCTCGGACTCCAACGAAGTCCTATGCCTTAACGCAGCAGTCACGGAGAGGTTCTACGGCGTCCCTACGGAGCGCTTTCTTCCTCTCGGCTCGGAAGCTACAAGCAAAAGCAAGGTCTTTACCGACTTGCACCTACCGTCGGCTCTCTGCAAAAGCCATTTGCTCTGCCCTCTTCGTCACAGCCTTTTATTCCTTTATGGTAACAGTATATCAAGTCTTTCGGGGTTTGTCAAGTCTTTTTTTGTTTTTTTATATCCTTAAATATAAAAATTTGGCAACTCCTTACAGCTTGTTGTGCATAATCTTACCGCTGATGGTCTTGGGAAGCTCATCGCGGAACACAACGATACGGGGGTACTTGTAGGGGGCCGTATGCGTCTTGACGTATTCTTGGATCTCACGCTTCAGCTCTTCCGAGGGCTCGGTGCCCTTGGTGAGAACGATGGACGCCTTAACGACCTGACCTCTCACTTCGTCAGGCTCGGCAGAAACGCCACACTCAAGGACGTAGGGGAGCTCCATTATGACGTTTTCGATCTCAAACGGACCGATGCGGTAGCCCGAGGACTTGATGACGTCGTCGATACGGCTCACGTAATGGAAGAAGCCGTCCTCGTCGCGCCAAGCGACGTCGCCCGTGTGATACATACCGTCGTGCCAGACCTCACGCGTTTTTTCCTCGTCGCCGTAGTAGCCGAGGAAGAGTCCGCAAGGCACGCGCTTATCGGTACGCACGACGATCTCTCCGTTTTCACCCGTGCCGACACTGTTGCCGTCCGCGTCCACGATGTCGATGTCGTAGAGGGGCATAGCACGCCCCATCGAGCCGAGCTTGGGGGTGGTGCCCGCCATATTGGCGATGGTGAGGGTGGTTTCGGTCTGACCAAAGCCTTCCATTACGGAAAGTCCCGTTGCCTTTTTAAACTGCGAGAACACCTCGGGGTTGAGTGCCTCGCCCGCCGTCGTTGCGTGGCGGATGGAAGAAAGATCGTACTTTGAGAGATCTTCCTTGATGAGCATACGGTACATCGTGGGGGGCGCGCAGAAGGTGGTGATGTGATACTTGGCAAAGAGAGGAAGAATTTCTGCGGCGTGGAAACGGTCAAAGTCGTAGGTAAAGACCGCGCCCTCTGCCATCCACTGACCGTAGAGCTTGCCCCAAAGCGCCTTGCCCCAGCCCGTTTCGGAGATGGTCAAGTGCAGATCGGAGGGGCGAATGTCGTGCCAATATCTTGCCGTCGGGTAATGACCGAGCGCATACTTGTAGCTGTGCGCGGCGATCTTGGGATAGCCCGTCGTTCCCGAGGTGAAGAACATCAGCATCGGGTCGGAGCCGCAAGCGGTGTCCTCGGTTCTCTCGTAATGCGTGCTGAAAAGGGCATACTCCTCTTCAAAGGAGTGCCAGCCCTCACGCGTGCCGCCGACGAGGATCTTGGTTGCAAGGGTGGGGGATTCCTTGGCGGCAACGTCGATCTCCTCTGCCGTATTGTCAGAGCCGACGCAAAGGATCGCCTTTACGCCTGCCGCATTAAAGCGATAGGAGAAGTCGTGCGACTTCAGCTGGTTGGTTGCGGGGATAGCGATCGCACCCAGCTTGTGAAGACCGAGGATGGCAAACCAGAAGGTGTAGTGGCGCTTTAAGACCAGCATTACGCGGTCGCCCTTCTCGATGCCGAGGGACTTGAAATAGTTTGCGGCGCGCGCGGACGCACGCTTGATGTCGCGGAAGGTGAAGCGGCGCTCTACCTTGTCGCTATCCAGGTGAAGCATTGCGAGCTTGTCGGGATATTTGTCCGCAAGCGCGTCCACCGTATCAAAGGCAAAGTTATATTTTTCCTCGTTTTCAAAGGCGATGTCGGTCAAAACACCCTTTTCGTCCTCGGTGCATTTGATAAAATCGCCGATGAGCAGCTTCTCACGTCTGCCCGATACGGCAAGGCTCTCTGCCTGCTCCTTTTCATCTGCTCCCTCTTCACCGGGAAGCACGACGGCGCAGAAGACGCACTCGCGCCCGCCAACGGCGATCATACCGTGGGGGGTGCCGCTTTCGTAATAGA
>JAZSBJ010000040.1:0-41524 GCA_045602305.1 Eubacteriales bacterium
CATCCTTATCTATAATATAAGTGTTTCCACCATTTACAGCGTCGTCTTGTTGCCAAATTATAGTATCGTTCACATCGCCAGTTGGTGGAGAGTATGTTTTACCTTGTAATGAAGTGTAATAGTTGTTTGCAAAGATGTTAGATCCCAAATTATCGCTTGAAGTTTCGCCTTCAAGTTTACCCATACAAACAGGCAAGCCGATGGAAGGCGAATAGCCGTCGATTTTTGCCGAAAGGTTGAGCTGAACGATGTCGTTCTTGCCGATGGTCTTGTAGGTGGAACGGCTGATGGCGTGGCGGGTAGAAGCCTCGCTGAATACGTACATAGGAAGACCCTCGTACTCTGCGCCCTCCTCATAGATCACGCGCTGTGCAACGCCGACCATCTGAAGCTCGGTAACGCCGGGGCGGAGCTCCTTGATCACGGCATCGGTTGCCTTCTCGATGATGCGGAAGCCTTCCTTCAGGCAAGCGATCTCGTTCTCGGACTTGATCTTGCGGAGTGCGACCATAATCTCGGGGCAGAAAACGATCTCTGCTTCGGGATATGCGTTCTTAAGGCCCTCGTAAACGGGCAGGGTGCACTCAACGTAGCTACCGATACCGATGCGGATCTTCTTGCCGGTAACACCGATTGCCTTGAAGGCATCGTTGAAGGTGTCGGGCTTCAGCTCAGGGTATGCGGGGTCAGCGGACTCGCGGTATTCAAGAAGGACAAAGAGCTTATCCATCTTACCGTAGTCCTTTGCGAAGATCGCGGACTCGGGGCCAACCAGCTGGCACGCATCGCCATTTGCGGAGATGGCAACGCCTGCGCGCTCAAATACGGGCCAGAAGCCGGAGAAGTATCTTGCGTTTGCATAGTCGCTCTCGGTGGAGCAAACGATCATAACGTCAAGGTTCTTTTCGCGGAGGAGAGCAGCGGCGCGCTGTACTCTCTCTTGGTACTCGGATGCGGGAATGCAAATTCTGCTCATAACAAATCTCCTTTGTTAAATATTTTATTACCATATTCTATTATACAAGCCTTTTTGTTTTTTGTATTTGCATAATCGTCAATTTTTTTTGCACTTTCGTAAAAAAATTTATTGACAGAGAGGGCGGACGGGTGTATAATAGAGCTATGGAATACGTAACGAAAAAGCTAAACGACACATTATCCGTGACGGGGATCGTCAATCTGCATTTTTTTACCTTTGGCAACGACTTTACAACGGTGGGAGAAGGGCATCCGTTTTACGAGCTGATCTACGTCAACACGGGCAAGCTCCGCATTTCCTCCGAGGGATATACGGGTGTGCTTGAAAAAAATCAGATGATCATTCACCGCCCGAACGAGGAGCACGCCCTCGGCTGTATTGAGGGGACGGAGCCGTCCGTCATCATCATTGGGTTTGAATGTACGTCGTCCCTCATAGACACGCTTTGTGCGTCCCCCTTGCATTTGGGGGATGCCGCCATCAAGCGGCTTGCCGAGATCGTCAAGGAAGGGCGAAACGTTTTCAAGCCCCCCTACGACACCCCCGTTTACGATATGAAGAAAAAGAAGCACCAGCCCTTCGGTGCGGAGCAGATGCTGCGCCTTTCGATGGAGAGCTTTCTTTTGCTTCTCCTTCGCGAATACCGCACGGCGGAGGGGGCGGAGGAGATCAAGGAAACGCCCGCCGCCATTCACGAGGTGGTGGCGTACGTGGATGCGAACTACCTTGAAAGAATGACCATCGACGAGCTTGCCTTTCTCTTTAAGACCAACCGCGCGACCCTCTGCCGTGAGTTTAAGAGAGAAACGGGCAAAACGCTCGTCGCCTTCGTCAACGGCAAGAAGATCGAGAAGGCAAAGGAAAAGATCCTTTCGAGCGAAAAGACCTTTACCCAAATTGCCGAGGAAATGAATTTTGAGAGCATCCACTATTTTACGCGATTTTTTAAGAAGATGACGGGGGAGAGCCCCAAGGATTTCCGCCAAAGATACAAGGCGACACAAACAAAGGAGTAACGCTATGCTAAAGCCTATGACACGCGTTGTGCATTTTGATTTTCACACGATGCCAAAGATCGACGATTTCGGCGAGCGCTTCGATGCAGAGGCATTTGCCGAGCGCCTGAAAGACGCGCACGTTTCGTATATCAATATGTTTGCCAGATGCAATATCGGCTTTTCCTACTACAACACCAAGGTGGGCTTTCCCTATGCGGGAATGAAGGGGGATATGCTTGCAGACACGGTGCGCGAGTGCCACGCGCGCGGCATCGGTGTCATCGGGTATATTCACGTGGGGCTCCACCACGAGCTGCTCCGCCTGCGCCCCGAGTGTGCGCGCGTGGAGAAAGACGGCACGGTGTATAACTTTGACCTCGGTCCCAACTGGTTCCGCCAGCCCTGCTTCTTTGGACCGTACGCCGAGCATCTTTTGGAAGAGGTCAAGGAAGTGCTTGCGCTTGGTGTGGACGGACTGTTCCTTGACGGGGCGGCACCCCACGACTGCACCTGCCCCTATTGCTACGCGGCAATGAAGGACGAGGGGCTTGACACCGAGAGCGATGCGGATATTCACGCCTTTGCCGAGCGCGCCATCTACGCGCTCGCCGCGCGCATCCGCGCCATCGTTCCTGCGGACAAGTATCTTTATTTCAAGGGGCTTCCGCTTGAGAAAACGACCCATCTCAACACCCACGGAGAGATTGCCTGCCTTGCGTCCAATATGGGCTACGATCTCTTTCCCGCACAGGCGGCAAAGGCGCGCCCCCTCTATCGCGGCAGGCTCTATATGAACGGGCGCTTTGGCTACGATTGGGGCGATTTTGGGGGCTACAAGGGGCGTGCATCGGTCGAAAACGACTTTTTCGAGGCGCTGATGAACGGCTTCTCGACCACCCTCGGCGACCATTTGCACCCTGCGGAGATCTGCGAGGGTGCGATCTATGAGGACATCGCGAAAATCTACGGCGAGATGGAGAAGATCGAGCCAAAGACGGCGGGTGCCGACTACCTTGCCGAGATCGCCGTGCTTTCCGCAGACGGCGAGGCGGGTCCTTCGCACGAGGGATGCGCGCGTATCCTTTCGGAGTTAAAATACACCTACAACATTCTTTCGACGGACGCCGACTTTTCGGGCTATCCCCTCGTCATTCTTCCCGACGGTATTTTGGTGGACGCGGCGCTCCGCGCGCGCCTTGACGCCTACCTCGCGGCAGGGGGCAGGGTGCTTTCGTCGGGTGTGTCGGGCTTGACACCCGCGAAGGATGGCTTCGCGCATCCCGCTTGGGAATTTACCGACGCGGGCGACGACCCCATCGAGGTGTCCTATTACAAGATGGAAAGCACCCCCCCAGAGCTTGCCGATATGCGCTATGAGGCGTACGAAAGGAGCCGCCTTGTCACGCCCAAGACGGGAGCACGGGTGCTTGCGTCGCACATCACGACCTACTTTAACCGCGAATACGACGGGGAGCATTTCTACTTCTACACGCCCCCAAAAAACGAAACGGGGTATGCGGCGGCACTCTTGAACCAAAAGGGAAGCGTTGGGCATATCGCTTTCCCCATCTTCCGCGCCTTCCGTAAGACCTTCTCCCGCGCGCACCGCGCGCTTGTGGGCGAGATGCTCTCGCTCCTTTTGCCGAAGAAGCTTATTCGCGCCGAGGGCTTGCCCCTCACGTCGCGCGCGACACTTCTTTCGGGCGACGGGTATCGACTTCTCTGCATCAAGGTCACCTATCCCGAAAACAGAGGCGAGGGGGGAAGCGTTGAGGAGCATACCACGCTCCCTGCGGGCAGAGCGATCGCCGTTCTCGGCGAATATAAAAAGGCGACCGTGCTATACACGGGGGAAGCGCTTCCCGTCGCCCTTTGCGACGGGTACACAAGGATAACGCTCCCCGAAATCGTGGGCTACGCCATAGTTTGCCTTGAATAAGCAAATATTTATTTACAAAAAGAGCTTTTCTCGTGAGAGAAAAGCTCTTTTCCTTATGCGGTGGCGTTGAGGCGGCACAGAAGCCTTGTAAGGGGAAAGATGAAAAAACCAAAGACAAAATTCCCCAAAGCGTGAATAAGGTCAAAGGAAAACCCTGCGACGATCCACGCGAGCATCCCCGCAAAATCAAGCCCAAACATCAACGCCTGCACGGGGGCATAGAGGGTGCCGAAGGCAAGCCCGTGCAAGACGGTCACCGCGTGTACGAGGACCAAGCGCAGGGGCAAGGGCAGGCGTTTGGGGATGAGCATTACAGCCCCCCAAAGCAGTGTCCAAATGTAAAGATAGGGAAGCCACCAAAGCCCAAAGCCGCTGAAAAGTCCGATAAGGACGGCGTAGACGTAAATGGGAAAGAGGGCTTTTACGCCGTAGGTGAGGGTGAAGGCGGCAATCAAAAGACCGAGAAGATGGATGTTTGGTAGCGCTTCCATCAAAAGGTCGGATACGGTCATCAGTGCGCCGAGCATCGAAAAGATGACGAGCTCGCGCACCGAAAGTCCTTTACGATGCGCGCGTGTAGACGAACTCATATGCGCCGTCGCCTGTGATGGGGGTGGTATCAATGCCCGTCATCATATATTCACCGTTCTGATAGAACGCCCAATATGCGCCGTCGAGTGTCCAATCGGCACGCACACCGTTGAGGTGGGACATCATATACCCGGCAGATTGCTGCTCACCGTCGATCAGGTTGTGCTCGGCGAGTGCGTCCTTGACGGTTGCGGCGTTCGTTTTGATGGTGAAGACGATGCTCTTGTTTTCCATCTCCATAGTGACGGTGAGGGTGTAGTCGCCTTCGCCGAAGCTCTTGCTTTCCTTGTAGGTTGCACTGTCCCAAAGGGAGGGGGTGGCTTCTCCGCCGTTGCCGCCGTCATTGGAGGCACCGCCGTCGTTCGTGCCGCCCGCGGGGGTGTCGTTGCACGCCGCAAGGCAGAAGACGATCATAAGAAGTGCGAGTGCGAGGGAAAGAATGCGAATCGTTGCTTTCATTGTAAAAATCTCCTTTTTAATTTTTCAAAAAGGACAAAAGAAAAAGCACCCCTTCCTTGGGGTGCGACGAAAAAGGGAGCCCTCTATTCTCCCTTTTCCCGCATCTCCCTCTTTTGCCCAAGGAGTCTTCTTCGGGCGCCGTGTAGCAAGCATTCCGACTGACGGGCGTGCGCCCGATCACGGCAATGGCTGTTGTCGCGGATCTTCCCCGCGTTTCCTTACCCCCGTACCCAAAAGGGCACGACAACGGAGCAAACGCTCCGTCCCACGGCGTTTTATTCTTTTTGCGACATTATTATACAATATTTTTGCCCCGCTGTCAAGGACGGCGGGGCAGTTTTTATTTGAATTGCGAATTGTAGAGGGTGGCGTAGAAGCCGTCTTTTTTGAGAAGCTCGGTATGGGTGCCCGATTCGGTGATCTGCCCGTCGCGCAAGACGAGGATGAGGTCCGCGTTCTCAATGGTAGAGAGGCGGTGCGCGACGACGAAGCAGGTGCGCTCACGCATTAAGTCGTCCATTGCCGCCGCGATCTTTTTCTCGGTGCGGGAGTCGACGTTACTCGTCGCCTCGTCGAGGATGAGCATCGGGGCGTCCGAGAGCATCGCGCGGGCAATGGTGATGAGCTGTCTTTGCCCCTTGGAGATGCCCTCGCCGTCATCCGTGATGACGGTGTCGTAGCCGTCGGGAAGTCCCTCGATAAAGCGGTCGATGCGCGCGCGCCGCGCCGCTTCCTTGACTTCCTCGCGCGTGGCGCTCTCCTTGCCGTAGACGATGTTGTCGTACACACTTCCGTAGAAAAGCCAAGTGTCTTGAAGCACCATCGTAAAGGCGCGTCTTAGGCTCTCACGCGTGATCTTTTTTATGGGGTGTCCGTCGATGCGGATCTCGCCCGAATCTACGTCATAGAAGCGCATAAGCAGATTGATGACGGTGGTTTTGCCTGCGCCCGTCGGACCGACGATGGCGACCGTATCCCCCGCCTTGACCTTGAGGGAGAAGTTCCGCAAAACGGGCTTTTCGGGGAGATAGGAGAAGCATACGTTCTCAAACTCCACGTCCCCGCGCACGCCGTCAAGCAGGACGGCGTCCTCGGCATCCTTGGGCTCGACGGGCTCGTCCAACACGCGGAACACGCGCTCCGCCGCCGAGAAGGCGGATTGAAACTCGTGAAGAATGTTGGCAAACTCGTTGATGGGACCCGAAAACTTGCGCGAATATTGCACGAACTGCGCCACCCCGCCGAGCGAGATGAAGAAGAGCGTGCCTGCCGCCACGGTGCCGTTTTGCGAGAACATATAAAGAATGCCGCCGAGAACGGTGATAAGGGCGATAGAGAGGTTGTTGATGAAGTTGATGGACGGACCGAGCACGCCGCCGTAGTATTCGGCACGGAAGGTGGCGTCCATCGCCTTTTCGTTGTGGCGGTTGAAATCGCCCGCAAAGGTCTTTTCTCTGCCGTAGGTGCGAATGGTGTGCTGTCCCGAAAGCATCTCCTCGGCATAGCCGTTGAGCTGACCGAGGCGCATCGAGCGCTCCTTAAACATTGGGCGCACTTTTTTCGCACGGTAGCGCGTGAAGAATACGGCAATGGGCACGGTGATGACGAAAATGAGCATCATCGGCTTTGAGATGCGGAGCATAAAGATGGCGGAGCCGATGACGGTATAAAGGCTCGTCATCACCTGCACGAGGTCGTGCGAGAGCGTAGAGTTGATGGTATCAATGTCGTAGGACATACGGCTGACGATATCGCCCACGGCGTTTTTATCAAAGAACGGAATGGGCAATTTCGAGAGCTTTGTAAAGAGTTCTTTACGCATCGTGCGAATGATGCGTTGGCTGATCTTCACCATCAAGAGGGCAAGCAAATAGGAGAGAATAGCGGCGATCACGTAGCAAAGGAGCATACGGGTAACGCTTTGCCATACGGTGGGAAAGTCCACGCCCCCTTCGGCAACGATCGCGTCGATGGCGGTGCCGGAGTAGAGAGGACCCAAAAGAGAAAGCTGATTGGAGAGGAGCGTCAAAAGCACGGCGACGAGGAAAAGACGCCACTCGTGCAAGACGTATTTGGAAAGACGCTTAAAGATGCCCTTGTAGTCCTTTTTGGTTTCGGGCTCGGGAATGCGTCCGATCCCGCGGGGAGCAAATCCTCTATTCAAAGAGCGCACCCCCCATCTGCGAATCGCTGATCTCACGGTAGACGGGACAGCTTTCCAGCAGCTGTGCGTGGGTACCGTATCCCACACAGCGTCCCTCGTCTAGGACCAAGATGCGGTCGCACCCCATCACCGAGCTTGCGCGTTGCGCGACTGTGATGGTCGTAACCGTATCGCCAAGCTCGCGCAAGGCGGCGCGCAGGGCGGCATCCGTCTTGTAGTCGAGCGCGGACGAGGCGTCGTCAAGAATAAGAAGATCGGGTGTCCCCGCAACGGCGCGCGCAATGAGAAGGCGCTGCCTTTGCCCGCCCGAAAGGTTGGTGCCGCCCGTGGCAAGCACCGTATCAAGACCGTTGGGCAGGGCGAGAACGAACTCCTCTGCTTGCGCGATGCGAAGGGCTTTTAGCACCTCGTCACGCGAGATGTCGCGTCCGAAGCGGACGTTTTCTTCCACCGAAACGGCGTAGAGAAAATCCTTTTGATGGGCAACGCCCACGTATTCGGCAATCTCCTCGCGCGTGTAGGCGCGAATGCTTTTTCCACGGAAGAGGATCTCTCCCGCGTTTGCATCGTAAAAGCGCAAAAGGAGCTTGATGAGGGTGCTTTTGCCGCTTCCCGTACCGCCGATGATGCCAAAGGACGAGCCGTAGGGAATGGAGATGGATATGTCCTCAAGGTCTTTCTTTCTGCCTGCGTAGCTGAAGGTGACGCCGCGGAAGGTGATAAAGTCCTCGGTGTTCCCGTCTTCCTCACACTTCTCGGGCAGAATGACGGCGGGCGCCTCTAAAACCTCGCACAGACGCCGCGCGGACGCGGTGCATTTGCTGAACATTACGAACATACGGGATACCGCCATAAGCGCCATCGAGATGAGGGTGAAATACTGCATAAACGCGACCACCGTTTCGGCGTCCGACGTTCCCTCGGAAACGCGTAGGGCGGCGAGGGCAGTGACGGCGGCAATGCCGCAGTTCATAAAGAGGTTCATCACGGGATGGGTGCTTCCCATAATAAAGCTTGCTGTTTGCTCGTGATTTGACAACTGAAAGTTAGCGTTTTCAAATCTTTCTTGCTCGTGCGACTCCTTGGAGAGAGCCTTGATCACGCGAATGCCCACGTAGTCCTCACGCAAAACGCGCACGAGTCCGTCCACCGACGACTGCACGCGGCTGTAAAGGCGGATACCGAGGCGGGAGAGGGTGTACACGGTAACAAAGATAAGGGGCATTACGGCAAGCATCACGAGGGCGAGGGTAGAATCCATCAAAAGGGTGATCACAACGCCGCCAAGCAGAAGAATGGGGGCGCGGATGCCCATACGCTGGATCATCATAACGAAGTTGTGCACGTGGTAGGTGTCGGTGGTGATACGGGATTCAAGCGAGGGAATGGTAAAGGCGTCGGTCTGCGCGGTATCCAGCGTGAGCGTTCGGTAAAAAAGGTCGCGGCGAAGCGTTTCGGAAAACCTTTTGCCGACGGTTGCCGCCATACGGTTGGCGATGATGTTAAAGGCACAGGCGAGAATGGCGAAAAGGAGCATCAGTGCGCCCCAAAGAAGCACCTCGCGAACGTTCTCGCTTTTGATGACCGTTTTTAGGATATGCGTCAAGACCACGGGCAAGAGAAGCTCGGCTAGTGTACCGAGTACCTTGATAAGGAAGCCCGCCGCCATACGGTAGCGAAACGGGAAGAGATAGGAAAAAACGCGCTTCATACCGTGATCCTTTCATAGATTTTTGGGATTATTTTTCGGGGGAAACAAGCTCATCCCGCACAGCGGCGAATACTTTGTCCGCAACGGTGGGGAGCTTTGCGGATGCCTCATACAAGCGCCTTATTTCCGCGTTCGAGAGGTGGGGGCGGTTTTCCATCATTCTTTTTATGGTCAAAAGAGGACGGGTTGCCGCGTCCAAGGCGTTCTCCACTGCCTCACACCCAATGTAAGCATAGCCGTAGGGGTGGTAGTCGTGGGCGGTGT
This sequence comes from Eubacteriales bacterium, assembly GCA_045602305.1. Classification (GTDB taxonomy): domain Bacteria; phylum Bacillota; class Clostridia; order Oscillospirales; family CAG-272; genus UBA1740. Next base: position 9,106 of record JAZSBJ010000040.1, read on the forward strand.
AAATGGCTTCAACGTCCATCCCTCGGAGTTTTTCCACTGCCGAGAAATGGGCGCGCGGCAGGGTGATGTTTGCTCCCCATTCTCCGGAGCCGAAAATACCGTAGAGCTGGAGAGCATCTCCCGAAAGCAGAGTCTTGGTTCTTTTGTCGTAGAGCGCCATACAGTCGGGCGTGTGCCCCGGGACGGTGACGGCGAGCAGATGGGGAGAAAGCACTTCCATATCCTCGGGAAAGAGGAAGCGGGCGTGCGGATGCTCCTCTTTCAGCTCCTCGTCGCGCGCGACTACCGTAGCATTCGGGTAAAGCGCGAGCAGCCGTGCAAGCCCGTGCGCGTGGTCCTTGTGGTTGTGGGAGATGAATATCAATTTAAGGTTTTCGGGGGTCACGTCGATGCTGTGCAAAAAGGGAAGAATGTACATATCGACGTCGATGGCGCCGCTTGCCGTGTCAAAAAGCAGGTATCCCTCATCCAGCGCAACGGCGTACACCGTCGTGTAGATGTCGGCGTAGGGAATGACGCATCTTGTGATGCTTTCGGTGATCTTTTCAATTTTCATAGCAATGCTCCCGCCGCAAAGACGGCGAAAAGGGGGACGGTGTCCCCCTTCTTTTTGGTTAAAGGTTGTAATACTTCTCGAATTCCACAGGGTGGGGAATGTTTGCGATCTCACGACACTCGGCACGCTTTGCCTTGATGAAATTCTCAAGGAGAATTTCGGGGAATACGCCGCCTGCGGTGAGGTAGTCGTGGTCGGCTTCGAGGGCGTCGAGCGCTTCCTCAAGCGAGGTGGGAAGCCCTTTGAGCTTTTTCTTTTCTTCTTCGGGGAGATTGTAGAGGTTAAAGTCGTAGGGACCCCAGCCGTTTGCCTTGGGATCGATCTTATTCTTGACACCGTCAAGACCTGCCATAAGAATGGCGGCATAGCAGAAGTAGGGGTTGCAGGTCGCGTCGGGATTGCGGAGCTCAAAGCGGCGCTCACAAGGCTCCTTGGCATATGCGGGAATGCGGATCACGGCAGAACGGTTCGAGGTTGCGTAACCAACGGTAACGGGTGCCTCAAAGCCGGGAATCAGACGCTTGAAGGAGTTGGTCGAGGGGTTGGTGATGGCGCAGAGCGAGCCGATGTGCTTGAGAAGACCGCCGATAAAGTAGTGTGCGGTTTCGCTTAAGTGCGAGTAGCCGCCCTCATCCGAGAAGACGGGCTCGCCGTCCTTTAAGAGGAGCATATGTACGTGCCTACCGCTTCCCGCCTCGCCGTAGATGGGCTTGGGCATCAGGGTCGCGCTCTTGCCGTATTTCGCGGCGGTGTTCTTGATGATATACTTGATCATCATCGTGGCGTCCGCCATCTTGGACATTTCACCGAGCTTGGGCTCGATCTCAAACTGTCCCGATGCGGCGACCTCGGGGTGATGGTACTTGACGGGAATGCCCGCCTCCTCCATCAAAAGACACATTTCACTGCGGCACTCGTAGGAGGTATCGTAGGGCTTGGCAATGTGGTACGCCTTTTGCTTGGGTACGATCACACCCTTGCCCTCGGAGTCGCTGTTCCAATAGGATTGCTTTGCGTCGACGGAGAAGGCAACCGTGTCCGACGCCACCTTCCACGCGACGTCGTCAAAGAGATAAAATTCAAACTCGGGGAGAATGAGCATCGTATCGGCAATGCCCGATTCGCGCATATACGCCTCTGCCGCCTTGACGATGTTGCGGGGGTATTGCGCCAAGGGACGGTTGGCGGGGGTGTCGATGATCATAGCGTTGCCACTCATCGTGAGCGTGGGGATCTCGCAGAAGGGGTCGATCATTGCGGTGGCGGGGTCGGGAATAAAGACCATATCGCTCTTTTCTACGACGGCATAGCCGTAGTTGGAAGCGTCAAAGCCGATGCCGCTTTTCATCGTTTCCTCGGAAAAGCTGTAGGCGGGGATGGTCACGTGACGGAACTGACCGTGGATGTCCACCATCTTGAAATCCACCATCTTAATGTCCTTTTCCTTGATGAGGTCGATAATTGCTTGGATCTTCTCGTTCATAGGGTTCTCCTTCGCATATTTTAATGTAACAAGATTATTGTATCACAAAACGGGGAGCCTGTCAATAAATGTCATACGGATTTATTCGCTTTTTTCGCGTCTTTTTGCTTCCTCGTCCGTTTGCATATTTTTTCGGTAGCGAAGCAGAGGACGGGTGCGCTCGTGCATACGCAAGCGATAGGCGCCGCGATAACAAAGCTGCTTTGCTACGAGAAACAAGGCAAGCAAACTGTGGCTTTGGATGGTGTAATACAGCGTACGGCTCTCTCCGTTGATGCATAGGGTGCGCGCTTCCACTGCCTTTAAGCGCAAAAGACCGTCTAAAACCGCATTAAGGCGGTCGTCCTCAATGGAGCAAGCACGCCTTAGGACCTCTCCCTCGAAGAGATATCCGGGATTTTGCTCTAACAGGTAAAAGAGCGCACGGAGCGTGTCTTCTTCCGAGAGCAAAGAAAAAATCTCCTTGAGTGCGTCCGCATCCTCTAAGAAATGCCCGAAGCCGTCCTCGGGCTCGGGAAAGAGAGAGAAAAAGGGCTCCTTTCCGTCCGAGATGAGGGTAAAGCCGTGATCCCCGAGAAAATACGAGGCACGCTCGCGCTTTTCCTTCTCCTTTGGGAGATAGGGTTGGTCGTCCGTGCCGTCAAGAACAAGCCCGCGTTGGATCTGCCAGCAAAGCGCTAGTGCTAGGGCAATGCGCTCTTCGGCGGGTGCGCTTGCAAGCAGGCGTCCGATCCTTTGCGAAACGTCCGCCGTCGAAACGCCCGCGCTATCAAAGAGGGTATCCAGCGAAACGCCGAGCGCTTCGGCAAGCGGCAAGAGCAAGGCGGCGTCGGGGTAGGTATCGCTGGTTTCCCATTTGGAAACGGCTTGTGCGGAAACGCCGAGCAGGGATGCAAGTGCCTCTTGCGTAAAGCCTTTTTCCAAGCGATGCTTTTTGATAATTTTGGATAGAGGCGTCATATCATTCGGCTCCTATCATTTTACAGCTAGCGTTATAGCTATGCTCGTAGGCGCCCTTTTCGCACATTTTCTCGTAGGCAAGCGTGAGAATGGAAAGGATCACACCGTCACCGCGGCACTCGTAGACCTTGATCTCCCCCTCTTTTAAATGGGCGGGAGCAGCGTGGCAGATGCCAATTTCGCAAAGCGCGTCGAGCAGACGCTCGGTTTTGGAAAGCGACAAGTTCATTTTCTCCGAAGCGTAGCTTGCCGTAAAGCTCTCGGAGATGGCGGACGTGTGGATATGGTAGAGCAAGGAGAGGGCATCCGTATCCGACAAAAAGGAAAAGAGGAATGCCATTTGGTTCTGCTTTTGTGCGTCCTTTAACCAAGAAAAGTTCGCTTCGTTAGAGAGAAGCGTCACCGAAACGTTGGCTTCTGCGTGGGAAGTGCTAAAGGCAAAAAGGTCGGGTCGGGCGATGCGCGTTTTAAAAAACTGCGTGTACGTCTTGGGGTAGACGGCGGTTGTTTCTCCCCCTTGCGGGATGGCACCGTGTGTGGCGGGGGCGGCGTATCTTGCAATGTCAAACGCCTTTAAGATGGCTTCCTCACGGCTAAGTCCGCGAAGCGCCTGACTGAGTGCTTCCTTCGTGCTTTGTTGCTCTTCTTCCGTAAGACCGAGCAGGGTGTCTGCGGTGACACCGAAATACTCCGAAAGAGCAACGAGCATAGAAAGGTCGGGCTCGGACGCGCCCTTTTCCCATTTGGATACCGTTTTATTGGAAACGGATAGATATAGCGCCACGTCCTTTTGTGTTACGCCCTTTTTTTCTCTGAGTCGTTTTAAGGTATCTGCGAGATTATATGTCATCACGGGGGCTCCTTTCGGGAGAATACATTGCTTATATGTATTATACACGAAACCTGCGCTAGAGTCAAGAGCCCGATTCTTTATAAAATCTCTCTTTTCGAGAACAAAAACTCCCGTTGCGTTTTGCAACGGGAGTTTTGAAAGAAGTCGCTTAAATATGGTCCTTATATCTTTCGGCGGTGATGTGTCCGTCCTTGACCGAAAGACGGCAGATGCGCGCGTCACGCGCCTCGATCAGTCCGTTTTCGCGGTAGGCGTAGTCGCGTGCGTGGTAAATGGCGTAATACACGCCCTCGTGCTTGATCACGCTGTGATGCCCCGTGCCTTCCTCGTATTCGTTCTTGATCAGGACGGGGGCGAAGCGGTCGCCGTTTGTGTGCTTGACAAAGTCGACCTTGGTGAGATCTTCCTCGTCGCTCTTGGCGACGGCGTAGCCCACGTGGTAGGTTTCGTCTTGGAAGCAGCCGCCGCTATACATTAAGTACTGATATTCTCCCTCACGGAAATAAAAGGGGCCTTCGATGGTGTGCCATTTGTTGTCCTCGCGGTACGAGGGCGTAAAGATCTCCTCGTCAAAGGTGGGCGTGATCAGCTCGCGCGGCGTGTTTGCGGGGGTGTAGGGATCGAGGAAGCGGTCCACGAACACGCGTGTGCCGATCCTTTCGCCCACCGTGCTGTTTTCGGCGTAAAAGAGGAAGAGCCCCGCCTCGGTCTTTACCATATGGGGGTCGATGGAGAAGCGGTCGTAGAGCATTTTCTCGTCGGTAAAGGGACCGAGAGGGGAAGTTGCCCGTGCCACGTGCATATGCTCAAACTTATCGCCCTTGACGCAGGAAACGTACATATAATAGATGCCGTCGAGCTTAATGACGGCGGGCGCCCAATAGTCGGTCGCGCCCTGAAAGGCAGTGACGGCGCCCTCATAGCGATAGGGACCCGTGAGCGCGTCCGCGCTGTACGCCTCTACGCCGTTGGGCTCGTCGTTGTTGGTCACGTAAATGTAGAATTTATCCCCGTCCTTAAAGATAAAAGGGTCGGGCTGGTATTTTTCCGTTCTATCAAAGGTGAGCTTCATAAAAATCTCCTTGGTTCTTTTGAAAAAGTATACCACAAAACGCTTGCTTTGTCAACGAAAAGGCAAGAAAAAAAGAGCCCCGATCGGGGCTCTTTTGAAAATCAATAATTCTCTGCGTGGATCTCGAAATAGCTCTGAGGATGTGCGCAGGTGGGGCAGAGCTCGGGTGCGGCGGTGCCGACCACAAGGTGTCCGCAGTTGCGGCACTCCCAAACCTTGACCTCGCTCTTGGCAAAGACCTCGGCAAGCTCAATGTTCTTAAGCAGGGCGCGGTATCTTTCCTCGTGGTGCTTTTCGATGGCGGCAACCAGGCGGAACTTTGCGGCGAGGTCGTGGAATCCCTCTTCCTCAGCCGTCTTGGCAAAGCCGTCGTACATATCCGTCCACTCGAAGTTTTCGCCCTCTGCGGCGTGGAGCAGGTTCTCGGCGGTGTCACCGATGCCCGCAAGCTCCTTGAACCACAGCTTAGCGTGCTCCTTCTCGTTGTCGGCGGTCTTGAGGAAGAGAGCAGCGATCTGCTCAAAGCCCTGCTTCTTGGCAACCGACGCAAAGTAGGTGTACTTGTTTCTTGCCTGCGATTCGCCTGCAAAGGCGGCTTCCAGGTTCTTCTCGGTCTTGGTGCCCGTGTACTTGGTCTTGGGCGCGGGCTTCGCTTCCTCAGCGGGGGGCGTGATGTCCTCGAGCTTGTCGCCCTTAACGCCGCAGATGGGGCATACGGGCTCAACGCCGTCCTCTACCTCGAATACAGCACGGCAAACCTTGCATTTGAATTTTTTCATTGTGAAATCTCCTTTTCTTTTTATCTACATTTTTATTATATGGAAATTTTAAGAAAAAAACCGTGACAAAATCACATAAATTAAAATTTACGCCAAACCATCTTGTTGACAACACCCGTGTAAGACTGAATGATCTTAACCACCTTGGTCGAAACGTTTTCTTCTACGTAGGTGGGGACGGGGATGCCGTGGTCGCCCTCACTGTTCATTGAAACGGCGGTGCCGACTGCCTGCAAAAGGCTGTTTTCGTCAATACCGGCGAGGATGAAGCAAGCCTTGTCAAGCGCCTCGGGGCGCTCGGTCGAGGTGCGGATGCAAACGGCGGGGAAGGGGTGTCCGACCGAGGTGAAGAAGGAGCTTTCCTCGGGGAGCGTACCGCTGTCCGAAATGACGGCAAAAGCGTTCATTTGTAAACAGTTGTAGTCGTGGAAGCCAAGCGGCTCGTGCTGAATGACGCGGGAATCGAGCTTGAAGCCACTCTTTGCAAGACGGTTGCGGCTGCGCGGATGGCAGGAGTAAAGAATGGGCATATCGTACTTTTGTGCGATTTTGTTGATGGCGGTGAAAAGGCTCATAAAGTTCTTTTCGGTATCGATGTTTTCTTCTCTGTGTGCCGAAAGAAGAATGTACTTGCCCTTCTCGAGCCCAAGACGCGCGTGAATATCGCTCGCCTCGATCTCGGCGAGGTTTTCGTGAAGCACCTCTGCCATCGGCGAGCCCGTCACGTAGGTGCGCTCCTTGGGGAGTCCGCACTCGTGCAGGTATCTGCGTGCGTGCTCGGAGTAGGCAAGGTTTACGTCCGAGATAATGTCAACGATACGGCGGTTGGTTTCCTCGGGCAGGCACTCATCCTTGCAACGGTTGCCAGCTTCCATATGGAAGATGGGAATGTGCAGTCGCTTGGCGGCGATCGCAGAGAGGCAGGAGTTGGTGTCGCCGAGCACGAGAAGCGCGTCGGGCTTGATCTGGTTCATCAGCTTAAAGGAGCAGTTGATGATGTTGCCAACGGTAGCACCCAGGTCGTCGCCCACGGCGTCCATATATACCTCGGGGGCTGCGAGCTTTAAGTCGCGGAAGAAGACGCCGTTTAAGTTGTAGTCGTAGTTTTGTCCCGTGTGGGCAAGAATGCAGTCAAAATATTTGCGGCACTTGTTGATGACGGCGGCAAGACGGATGATCTCGGGACGCGTACCCACGATGATCAAGAGCTTAAGTCTTCCGTCGTTTTGAAAGGAAATATCGCTGTAATCAAGTTTGATGTCCATAATAGCAGCCTTTGTTATTTTCTAAAAATCTTTTTTATACCACTTCAAAAAAAGTGTCGGGGTGATTTGGGTCGAACTGCTCGTTCGCCCACATCACCGTAACGAGATTTTCGGTGTCTGAGAGGTTGATGATGTTGTGTGTGTAGCCGGGGAGCATATGGATGGCGCGGATTTCATCGCCTGAAACCTCAAAATTCAAGACCTCGTCCGTGCCGAGCTTTCGCTGTTGGATAAGTCCCTTACCGCTGACGACGATGAAGAATTCCCACTTGGTATGATGCCAATGCTGTCCCTTGGTGATGCCGGGCTTCGAGATGTTCACGGAGAACTGTCCGCACTTTTCGGTGCGAAGCAGCTCGGTAAAGGAGCCACGCGCGTCCACGTTCATCTTTAGGGGGAAGGACGCCTTTTCCTTGGGCAGATAGGAAAGATAGGTGGAGTATAGCTTTTTTGCAAAGCTGCCGTTAGGAATCTCGGGCATCAAAAGCGTTTGGGGCTGTCCTTTAAAGGATTCGAGCAGAGAAACGATCTCGCCGAGCGTGACCTTGTGCGTTACGGGTGCGGCACAGTATTTGCCGCCGTCACAAAGGACGGTGTCTGTGCCGTCAAAGGTGCAACGGTGCTCACGCCCCTCAAGGGCGCATAGCATCTCATCGACAAGATCGTCGATGTAAAGAAGCTCGAGGCGCACAGACGGGTCGTTTACCGTGTAGGGCAGGTCGCAGGCAAAGGCGTTGCAAAAGGTCGCCACTGCCGAGTTGTAGTTGGGGCGGCACCATTTGCCGAAGAGGTTGGGGAAGCGGTAAACAAGCACACGGGCTCCCGTTTCTTCGGCGTAGGAGAACATAAGCTCCTCACCTGCCTTTTTGCTTCTGCCGTACTCGCTGTCGTAGCGTCCGATGCAGGTCGCTTGGATGGACGAGGAGATCATTACGGGGCAGGTGTTTTTGTGCTTTTTGAGGGTGTCAAGGAGCGTGGAAGCAAAGCCAAAGTTGCCCGCCATAAACTCCTCAGTCGATTTTGGGCGGTTGACGCCCGCAAGGTTGAATACGAAGTCGCATTCGGCGCACGCCTCGTCAAGGAGAGAGGCGGGGGAGTCGATGTCGTATAAATAGAGCTTTTCCACCGAGAGGGCGGGGTGTGTTCTATCCTTGCCGTCCCGCACACACTCAAGCGCCGCTGCGAGGTTCTTTCCAACGAATCCCGCGGCACCCGTAATCAAAATCTTCATTACAGTCTTCCGTCCTTTGCGAGCTCTTCTTGGATATACGCAAGAGAAGCGATCTTTGCTTTGGTTTCTTCTACGCTGAGAAGCTTCGTGTTGTTGGAGTTGAACTCGGTCAAGGTGTTGCGCTCTGCGTCGCCCTTGTTAAAGTACTTGTCGTAGTTGAGTCCGCGCTTGTCGCAGGGCACACGGTAGAAGTTGCCCATATCGATGGCGTTTGCACATTCCTCGTTGGTGAGCAGGGTTTCGTACATCTTCTCGCCGTGGCGAATGCCGATGACCTTGATTGCGTTCTTGTCGCCGCCAAACAGCTCACAAACCGCCTCAGCCTGCGTTTGAATGGTGCAAGCGGGTGCCTTCTGTACGAGGATATCACCGCTTTCGCCGTGCTCAAAGGCGAAGAGCACGAGGTCAACTGCCTCGTCAAGCGACATAATGAAGCGCGTCATCGTGCCGTCGGTGATGGTGATGGGGTTGCCGCTTCTGATCTGCTCAATCCAAAGCGGAATGACAGAGCCGCGCGAGCACATTACGTTGCCGTAACGGGTGCAGCAGATCTTAGTCTTTTCGGGGGATACGGTGCGGGATTTGGCGACGATGACCTTTTCCATCATTGCCTTGGACGTACCCATTGCGTTGACGGGATATGCCGCCTTATCGGTCGAGAGGCAAACGACGTTCTTAACGCCCGCTTCGATCGCGGCGGTCAAAACGTTCTCGGTGCCGAGCACGTTGGTCTTGACCGCCTCAATGGGGAAAAATTCGCACGAGGGTACCTGCTTGTGCGCTGCCGCGTGGAAGATGTAGTCTACACCGTGCATCGCGTTCTTCACCGAAGCGAGATCGCGCACGTCGCCGATGTAAAACTTGATCTTTTCCGCCACCTCGGGCATTTTTGCCTGAAATTCGTGACGCATATCGTCCTGCTTCTTCTCATCGCGCGAGAAGATGCGGATCTCCCCGATATCGGTACGCAAGAAGCGGTTGAGCACCGCATTTCCAAAGCTACCGGTACCGCCGGTGATCAGTAGAGTTTTTCCAGTAAACAAAGACATATGGTTGCCTCCCAAATAATTATCGAAATCTTTTTAGTTTTTTCAAATGAATAGAAACGCTGTTTACACAAGGCGTGCGACAGCCGCAACGACCTTGGCAAGATCCTCGGGATTGTCAATCTCGGTGCAAAGACGATCCTTTACATCGAGAATGTGGATGGGACACGTGTCCGTGATCTCGTTGAGTGCGACCTCGGCGTAGACGCCCGTCTTTCCCGCCTCGCAAAAGTCAATGATATGGTCAAGCCAGGTATTCCACTCGGCCTTGTTGAGCTTGTAGAGCGCTTGGGCTTCCATTGCGTTCTCAAAAAACTCAACGCCAACCTTTTTAACCATACCGTCAATGACGACTGCCTTGAAGTCCTTTTCGGGCAGGGGAAGGGTCGACGAAACCTTCATACAGCTGTGGGGAAAGCGGAGTGCATCTTCCAGCACCGAGGCTTCAAAGACGAGGTCGCCGTGCAAAAGAAGGATGTCCTCATCCTTTAACACCTCGCGCGCGCAGTAGATGGAGTAGATATAGTTGGTTTTATCGTAAATGGGATTTTTTACGAAGGTAAAGTGAATGGGGAGCGCGAGAGAATGGCAGTAGTCAACGAGGATCTCGTCAAAATATCCCGTTGTCATTACCACCTCGCGAATGCCCGCCTCAGAGAGAAGGCGAAGCTGACGGGAAAGAATGGAGTCGGTAGCGGAAACGTCGGTCATACATTTGGGATGCTCACTCGTTAGGACACCCATACGGCGTCCGAGTCCCGAGTTTAAAATTAAAGCTTTCATTGCTTGTCCTCCACGGTGAACCTTATTTTTTCTGTAATAGCTTCATACGAATTCTACCCATCTTGCGACGCACGACAGCAGCTAGTCTTTCGCTTTTGCTTTCTTGTCGCCAGATGCGGTCCTTTTCGGCACGAAGTGCCGCGAGCGCTTCTTGGGCACGCTCCCAATCGGGATAGTAATATACTTGATCCAGAGGAGTCTTCACCTTTCGGTCGACATCCGTTACCGTTTTGCTTACGATGTTGCAGTTTTCATTCGGGTCGAAGCTTAAATCATACAGCTCTTCTGTTTTAGATTCTTTGTTATATATGTATTTGAAGTTTTCGCGAATGATGGCGAGCTTGCGGTGAAGCTGCTTGTAATATGCACAGTCTGCAAAGACAAATTCATCCTTGGGGATCTTCTCCTGCAAGACGTCATAAATGTGTATGTTGGATAAAGGTGTATCGCAAATGTCAAGCCCGTCTATTCTTGGGGCGATTAGGGGGATATTGATGGCGGGCTCATATACGTCGAAGCCGTAGCAGATCTTGTTTTTGATCCCGTTCATATTTCCGTGATCGGCGGAGATGAAGATGGCGTCGTCTGAAAAATGTTCTCTTACGTGACCGATCACGCGGTCAAACAGATCCATATCACTGCCGTAGCAGTTTCTTCCCAAAAGGACGTGAGGCAAATGAATCCAGAGAAATAGCTTTCCGTCTGTGCTGTTTGCGACGGATTCGATAGATTCCTTGATGGATGCTACGGTTTTATCGGCTAGCACGTCATCGATTGGAATATCTCCCGCATACATATGGTGCGCGCCGACGGTTTGATTGATGTTGATAAGATTGAATTTTGTGTTTTTGCCATAGCACTGAGAATAGGTTTTCGCCATCTTTATCCATTTTTCATCCCAAATGATCTGGCAATCGTATCCTTGCTCGTAGAGCTGATCGAAAACTGTGTTTTCCATCTCTTTTTCTATGGCAACGTAGCGTTCGTTTTCGGTTTCATAAGAATTTTTTTGCGTGAACATACCGATGAAGGACATTGCCGTTGAGGGGGCGCAGGTGTAAAATCTGTTAAAAACGGTGCCCTTGCTTGCAAGCTCGGATAAGTTTGGCATAATATTTGCCTTGTTACCGTATATCGGCAAATAACTTTTACAAAGCGCGTCCTTGGTAAGCAAAACGATTCTGTCTTTCATAGGTTTGACTCCTTTTTGATACGCAATCGTCCGATTGCACATTTCAGTTTGAAAATTACAGCTTTATCTGCCCTTATTATGCTTTACCCTGCGGTTTCTTTTTGAAAAACTTTTTACCCACGATCGTTTTAAGCTCGCTGCGATAGCCGATGAGCGATACGCAAACGAGGATGACGAGGGTGATACCGAACACGGCAAAGCCGTTCAATGCCCAATGGAAATAACCGTTGATTGCCTCAAGCGGCAAAAGAAGGTTGGAAAGCAAGACAACCCCAAGGCAGGGGACGAAAAATAGAACGACAGTTTTCCCAAAGCGTCTGAGCGGACGGTTTAGGATGTTTTTTCTGAGATAAATGACCTGTGCGATCAAGCGGTAAACTATGGCGATAAGAAAGCTGAGCGCAACGCCTGCAAGGTCGAATTTGTGAACGAGAATGAGAGAAAGGACGATGTTGATGCTCACCTCGATATAGGCATATTTTGCGGTCTGCTTAAAATGCCCCGCCGCGTATGTCGCATTGATATAGGGCTCGCGGAAGCAGTATAGCATTTCTGCAGTCATAAGAAGGATGCCGAATAGAGGTTGAATATAGTTGGCGTCCGTGACATTCGCCGTGTACACCTTTATGAAGGGGACGACGAGGACGATGCCGCACGAGAACAAGAGAACAGAGAGAAACGCCATACCGAACTCGTAAAGATTGAACGCCCTGTTGGCTTCCTTGATATCGTCCTTCGCCAAGACGCTGCCAAAGGAAGGGAGAAGCGTAGAAGCAATCGAAACGGCAAAGTTACGAATGGAGTTGGCGACCATAAGGTAGACCGAAAAAACGGATACCATAGCGAGCGTTGAAAAGACGGTGAGTACGATGACGCTGATGTTTTTATTGATAAAGTGCGCCAAGGTGTGCCCAAAGCCCGACCAGCGTTGATTTAACGCATCGGTGTCGCGCGGGATCTTCTTGTCGAGCTTAAAGCGCTTTCGCGTATAAAGCGAGAATGCGACGGGCTGCAGGAAAAGAACGGTGGCACTCAGCGCCTTCATAATGATTAAGTCGGGGAAAATGCGGGAGAATACGATAACGAGCACCATATTGAGCAGCATAACGCCGGCTTTTGTCAAGGAAAGGAAGTAATGGTTTTGAGATGCGCGGATCAAGACTTGGTGCGTTAAGGAGAAGAAATATTGCGTAAAAAGATTGGTCGCAAGAACCAAGACAAGCACTAAAATATAGGGATAAGAGAAGGTGGACTTTACGACCAAGGGATAAACGAGAGCCAAAACGGCGGCGTAAACGATATAGATAAGCCCGATCTGCTTGAAAAAGCGTTGTGTTGCATTAAAAATCGCGCTGATCTTTTCTTGGTTGTTTTCGCGTAACGGCTTGTATAAAGAAGCCATAACGACGCTGCTTAAGCCACCCTCAAGCAGCGAAATATAGCTCAAGCACTGGTTGATCGAGGTGGCAAGTCCGTTTGCCTCGGAGCCGAGAACGGAAATGAAAATTTTTGGGACGATCAGTCCGTTGAGTATCGCAACCAGCTCTAAAAGAGAGGTTGCGAGCAGATTTCTTCGAATAATTTTTTTGCTCATATCGTGGAGCATCTCCTTGCTTTAGACGGAATGTGCGGCAAATCAACCGACGAATACGCCGAATTTTCTTGCGAGTCTTATGGTGGGGCGTTCAATATGCAAAAGAATTGCCCAACACAAGAGGCGGTATGTTTTCTTTAAACGTTTTTCCTTCAAGATAGCCTTTTTGTTTTTTCGAATCTCTTGATTGACCGTTTGGCGCTCGCTAATCTTGCCTTTTGTGACGGCAATGCGAGAGGCAAGCACCAGAAGATTCTTGTAGTAGAGAAAATCGGCATCCTTTGCAAGCGCGGGGAACTGTACAAGGCATCGGTCGCGCACATCTTTAAAGTTGTAATAAAGTCCCATCGTTTTGGGGGCAAAGGCAGATTTTGACGTGCTTCCCGCACGTTGAAAATAGTAATAAAAGGGCTTTGCACAATGCACGACGCTTTCGGCCCTGGTCAGTGCATCGAATACGAAGGGAACGTCCTCGCAGATGTACCCGAGAGGGTACCGCACGTCCTTCAAAACCTCTCGCTTGAACAGTTTGTCGCAAGAGGAAGAGTCGATGGCACGGTAGGTGAGGAATCGCTTGACCGCTTCCTCGGTATTCATTACGGTTTCTTCGTCTAAGTGAAAGCTCTGAGATTCGATGGCGGTATCGCCTTTCACGGTGAATCTCCCGCACACGGCAATGTCGCAACCGTTTCTTTGCAAGGCGGACAAAAGCACCTCGTACATATTGGGAGCGATCCAGTCATCGCTGTCGACAAAACCGATATAATCTCCTTTTGCCATAGAGATGCCGCGATTTCTTGCGCTGGCTTGTCCCCCATTCGGCTGGTGAACGACGACAATGCGAGAGTCCTTGGCACCGTATGCGTCGCAAAGATTTCCCGACGCGTCCGTAGATCCATCGTTGATTAAAAGAATCTCAAGATTTTCGTGGGTTTGGGAAAGGATGGAACGGATACATTTTTCAAAATACGGCTCAACGTTGTAGACGGGAACGATTATGCTGATCAGGGGCAGGTTCATCGTTTTTTCCTTCTTTCTTATCCTCTGTTTTGCTGTCTAATAGCGCTTTTCCGCAAAAGATCGCCAAAAGAAAATACAGGGTGTAGTCTAAGGCTCCGGTGATGAGGGATGCTTCCATCGTCATATGCAAAAGTCCGGCAATGAAGCAGGCGAAGGGGACGCAAGACAAACGTTTTTCTTTGTTTTCATTCAAAAGCATACGGCCTGTGCTAATCAAGCCGATGAGGAAAAACACGGCGGTCGGCAATGAAAAATCCCAAGCAATATCAAGCATTGTATTATGGGCGCCGAGTTCTTCGCTCAGACTGTGTGCGATGGTTTGCCCTATCTTCATTGAAAAGGGCTCGTTCAAAACGGTTTCTACGACCGTCGGCCAAATTTTTTCTCGTCCCGTCCAAGCGGAAGATCCCATAAACGTGAAGTCAACGCCGAGCTTTTCGACAAGCCAAGTTACGATAAACGGCAGGATGGCGAAAAGAAGCATAGCCACGGAAAAAACAGCCTTTTTCCAGCGGGGAAGGAGAAAGAGCAACAGGCAAAGCCCCATACAAAGGATGCAAGCGGAAAAGGCAGTACGGCTACCCGTACGGAACGCTCCGTAAAGAAGACCGATGGAAAGCACCCACCAAAAGACATTTTTCTTTTTTTCAATGCACAAGAACGAGAAAATGCCCAGGAAAACGGACATATAAAGAAGACCGCTTTGGTTCTCGTTTTGCGTGTAAAGCAAGAGCATTCCGTCGCGATAGCTGGACGGAATAAATGCAAAGACCACAAGAAGCGCCGCGACAGCCGTTAGTAAATAAAAGAAGACTTTTGCATCCTTAGATACGGGGCGTATGGCGCGGCTTGAGAAGAGAAGCGGGAACGCGAGCAAGAAGGTGATGGACGATTCAAGCTGCGATCTGTATACAAGCAAGAGCTTGAGAGCGATCCAAATGAAGAGAAGTAAAAATGCAAGGAAAAGCAAAAACGAAAAGGATGTTTGCTTTAGTTGCAGCTTTTGGAGAATGCAGTATGCCAAGAACAGAAATACAAAAACGTATAAGAACTTAAAAAGGGTTGACGCGATGGAAGAAAATCCCAATAATTGGAAAATATGCCGAACGCAAAGCAAAACGGCAATCAGGAAAAAGACCGGATTGCTTTTCTCGGTGTTCTTTTGTGATTGAAGCGATTTTGGCATTTTGACTGTAAACTCCTATGCTTGGCCAGAATTGGGATGCTCCTACCGAGAAACGGAAGCGGAGCTTTGAAGGCGAAAGGAACCCTTTCCTTTAGGTGTTCTTTTGATACAGGGCGATATACTGATCTAGCATTTTTGCTTTGGAAAAATCGGCGTGCGCGATTTGGGCACCGTCAAGACGCGCCTTTACGGCGTTGAGGTCCCCTTGCGCTACGACGTTTTCTTTTGGCACGCTTTCGGGACTGCCGCCCGTGTTATACGTAATAACGGGCGTGCCGCACGCCTGTGCCTCGAGATTTACGGTGGGATAGTTGTCGTTGTAGGTGAGATTTAAAAACACGTCTGCGGCGGTGTAAATTTCCGCAAGCTCTGCCGTGTTGTTCGTTCTGGTGATTCCCAAAATCTTAGGCGGAAGCTCTGCTTTTTGTTTTTCTGTCAACCCGACAAGAACGATTTTGTACGAATCATCAAGCATCTCGGCGAGCCGGACGAAATCGTAGAGGCCCTTGCTTCGGCTCCACGCGCTTGCTACTCCCAAAATGATTTTTTTGTTCTCAAGGGCGTGCCTTTGACGAAAATCTCCCGAGGTGGGCTTAAAGATCGAAGTGTCGATCCCGTTATTGATGATCTCAACGGGGAATTTTTCGAGAAACGATTGGCGCACAAGGTCTGCCAGCCAAAGAGAGGGCGTTACAACCGTTGCGTTTTCAAGAGAGGTAAACATTTTCTTCTTGACTTGAAAATTGTGCTTGCTCCGATCAACGATGCTCTTAGGATAAGCGGCGTGCTTGTGACAGTTGTAGCACCCCTCTTTCCATTTGTCGCATCCAATAAGATTGCAACAGTGCCCGGTAAATGCCCAGCAGTCGTGAAGGGTCCAAACGACGGGCTTTTTTGAAGCCTTAAGATAGTCGAACAGGGGACGGAGATGAAGATAATAGCCGTGTAGATTGTGCAGATGGATAATGTCGGGGTCGTATGCCTTGACCCACCGGATAAACTTTTCGGTTGCACGACCGCTTCCAAAGCCTGAAGCATCCCAAAGACGAGCCTTCAGCCCGTGAAGCTTTACAGAAAGGGACGATCCGATACGGATGGCACGGACGGCGTGCTTGGGGGGCACGGATTCTCTGCCAAAGGCAATTTTGCATTCGTGTCCCAACGCCTCAAGCGATTCGGCAAGATCGGTGCATATTCTTCCCGTGCTGCGAATGCCGCACACGGAGTTTATCATCAATATCCTCATTGACGCTCCTTATTGCATAATTATTTTATATGCCTTTTCGACCGTGTAGTTTTCGTGGAGATAGCGGATGCCTGCCTCACGCATCGCGTCGGCGTCGGCGGCGAGGGCTTGTGCAACGCAAGAGGAGAAAGCGGTGACGTCGTTCGACTCGCAAGAGAAGCCGAAGCCGCCGTCCTCAATAACCTGCCCGACGTCGGTGTTCGGGTCGGTTGCAGCAAGCACGGGAAGCCCTGCTTGAATATAGGAGAGAAGTCTTGACGGGAAGTTCGGGATGGTAAAGCGGTGGTCAAGGAAGATCATACCGATGTCGCACGCGGCGACCATCTTGTCGTAATCCGCCTTGGGCAGGCGCTTAAGGAGCTTTGCGTTCGTAAATTTTTCAGCGTCAAAGAATGCGGCGAGCTTTGCGTACTCCGTGCCGTCGCCAACGACGAGAAAATACGCGTCAGCGTTGTTCTTTTCTGCCTTCAAGCACTCCATAAGAAAGGGAATGCCCTGCGGGCGACCGAGGTTGCCGCCGTATACGAACACCTTTTTGTCAAGGGGAATGCCGTATTTTTCGCGCAGAGCGACACGCTCTGCGGCTGTTACGCGCATATCCTGCGGCTCAATGGCGTTGGGGCAGATTTCGACCTTTGCACGATCCACCTCGGGATTGTGCTTCAGCACATAATCCACGTTCGCCTGTGACATACAGCCGATGCGGTCGGAGATGGCGTAGAGCTTCTTTTCCTTCTTGCGGAAATACTTGTAAAGAATGCCCTTAACGCCCGATTTCGACATCATACCGATGTCAACCGCGTTTTGCGGGAAAATGTCCTTTAAGAGCAGATAGGTCCTTGCCCCATCGCGCTTTTTGACGAATTTTACGGTGTCATAATGCGTGATGGGGGGCGTGGGATAGAGGACGAGATCAAATTTCACGTCCCCGAAATGCTTTTTGATCGCCTTGATATAAAGACGGGGAAGCATCACGGTGGTGATGCCCTTTTGAATGGGGTTCGCCTTTTTGTTTTTGCCGATCTTTACGCGCAAAACGTGATAACCGTCCTCGTTTGTGAGGTTGGTTTCTGCATTTGCCGCTTTTTCAAGACCGCATACGATATAAATGTTGTGCCCGTTTCTCTTGAACTCGTGTAAAAGGTCGAGCGAAATGGAGTGCGCGCTCGCGTGAGAGATCGCACTGATGGAAGCATACAAGATGTTCATAACGTGTCCTTTATGCGTCGTATTTTTCAATCAAGTCGTGGCGAATGAGGTCCTTGCCGTCCGTACTGATGGCGCGGATGCGCGCGTTTGCCTCGGCGTGCTTGCGGTGCATTTCTTCTTCGGTGTCGGCAACGACTCTGAAGCAGGCGGCGCGGTCACCGCTGCCGTTGATGGTGCCGAATTTTGCACCCTTTTGCTTGTAAAGAATGGGATCGGTGATTACACCCTCGGCGAAAAGCTCGTCAAAGCCTTCAAAATGATCAAGCTCGCCCGGATGACAATAGATATGCTCAACCACTTCGACGGGCTTGAAGGGCTCGGGCACCGCGTCGGCAACGTGGGGCGTTTCGCCGAGCGTTAGGTCGACGACCGCTTTGATGACGTCAAAGCCCGAAAGCTTCTTGGTAGAGATAAAGGTGATACCGCCGCCGCTTCTCGCACAAAACTCGACAACGTTGATCTTTTTTCCGTCGTGGAGAAGCTGGACGATCATAGGGCTGTTTTTCAGTCCGAAGCCTGTGGCGATCTTTTGCACCGCATCGGCAATCTGTGCCTTGATATCATCGGATGCACACGAGGGCATACGAACGCGGTTGATAATGAATTTTCCGTCTTCCCCGATCTTGTAAAGGTCGAACAGGGCAAGCACGTACGCTTTTCCGTTTTCAACATAACCGCTGACGGAGATCTCTTCGCCCTCGAAGAATTCTTCGATAATGGCGGTCTTGGAACGGCTGATGCGGACGGCGTTTTCGAATGCCGCCTTCGCTTCTTCAAGGCTCGTGACCTTGGCAACGCCGCGAGAAGAATATGCGTCGACGGGCTTTACGATCAGCGGATAAGAAAGGTGCTTGATCGCGTTCTCGTCGAAGGCTTCGAGAATTACGAATTTCGTGGTGGGAACGCCGTTGTCCAAGAAAATCTTTTTCATAAGAGATTTTTTCGAGGCGTTCTCGGCAATTTTTGCGTCGATATACCAAGGAAGCCCAAGCTCCTCAGCAACGATCGCGACGACCTCAAGCGCTTGGTCGGCGCAGGCCGTGATCAGAAAATCGACCTTTTCTTCGATAGCGAGTGCCTTGATAGCGGGGATGTCAAAAACCGACACCTTGCAGAACTTGTCCGCCAGGGGGCGGGCAACAACATTTTCGTTGGCATCCGCGAGGATGGTGTACACCCCGCGACGCTTTAATTCCTTGACAAGCGCGGCCTGCGGCACACCGCCGCAAAGGACAAGACCTTTTTTCATAACAATATCTCCTTGGATTATTTTCCGATGGGCTCTTTTTCGGCTTCCTGTTCCTGCTCTGCGGGCGGAACGATGGGCGTGGGCGGGTTGCCGTTAAGCGCGTCGTTTTTGGTGAAGGCGACGCCGTCCTGCTTAAAGACGACGGCGACCGTCTTAAAGAAAATTTTAATGTCGAACCAAAGGCTGAATTTTTCAATGTATTCGACGTCGTATTCGATCTTTTCTGTCCAAGTAAGGTCGTTTCTTCCGTTGACCTGTGCCCAGCCCGTGATGCCGGGACGCATATTGTGGCGCGTCTTTTGTCTTTCGTTGTAGCGCTCCACCTGGTAGGGAAGCGTGGGACGAGGACCGACGAAGCTCATAGAGCCGCTGAGAATGTTAAAGAGCTGCATCAGCTCGTCAAGGCTGGTTTTGCGTAGGAAGGCGCCAACCTTGGTGATGCGCTTTTGGGATTCAAGGGGATTGCCGTTTTCGTCGTAGCTCTCCTCGGGAATTCGCATCGTGCGGAATTTGTAGATCTTGAAGATCTTTCCGTTCTTACCGACGCGCTCCTGCGTGAATACGGCAGGACCCTTAGACGTCAGCTTGATCACGATCGGGATCACGATCAAAACGGGGATCGCGATGAGGAAAAGAATGGCAAGAAGGGAAACGGTGATGTCAAACGCGCGTTTGATGAAAAGTTGAATTGCTCTCATAAGTACTTTCTCGCTTTCTGTGGATCAGCGAAAGCAGCTCTTGACGATCTCGATGATCGCGGCTTGCTCGGCTTCGGTCATTTTGTTGTCGGACGGCAGGCAGAGCCCGCGTGCGAAGATGTCGGCGCCGACGTCGGCGCATCCGCCAGCGATGTAGGCGTTCGTGCGGCAGCGGCCCGTGCCCTCGCGGGTGACGAACTCGTGCATACGGTACATCGGCTGCATATGCATCGGCTTCCAAATGGGTCTGCCCTCGGCGTTGTGCGCGGCAAGCGCCTCAAGGATCTCGGTGGGGCAGGATGTTCCGGGCTCGGAGATGTAGAGCGCTTCCGAATCGCCGCGGACTTGACGGCACATAGCGTCCTTGTCAATGATGAGGCAGGAGAGCCAGAAGTTCGGCTCGGTGCCCTCGGTGATGGGGTTCATTGTGACGGGAAGGTCGCGGAAGCCCTCGCGGTATCTTTCGTAGACCGCTTTCTTTCCCGCGATATGCTCGGCAAGGTGGGGGTACTGACCGCGAACGACGCCTGCGATGACGTTGCTCATACGGTAGTTGTAGCCGACTTCCTCGTGCTGATACCAAGGCGCATTCTCGCGGCTTTGCGTCGACCACTTGCGTACCTTGTTTGCCGTTTCGAGGTCGTTTGTGAGGAAGCATCCGCCCGCGGACCCCGTGATGATCTTGTTGCCGTTGTAGCTGACGGCAGAATAGTCGCCAAAGGAGCCGCATTGACGCCCGTCGATGGTAGCGCCCATCGCTTCGGCGGCGTCCTCAATAAGAAGCGCGCCGTGCTTTTCGCAGATGGCTTTGATCTCGTCCATTCTGCCGGGGAAGCCGTAGAGCTCTGCGGAAACGACGAGCTTTACCTCGGGATACATCTCGAACGCCTTTTCGAGCGCGACGGGATCCATATTCCAAGAGCTTTCCTCGGTGTCGATAAAGACGGGAATTCCGCCCTCGTAAACGACGGGATTCAGGGTGGCGTCAAAGGTCATATCCGAGCAAAATACGCGCTTGCCCTCAAGCGCCCCGTGGCTGATGGCGGGCTTGCCGTACAGCCTTTCCCCCGCGTGCTTTACCGCAAGGTGAAGTGCGGCGGTGCAGCAGGAAAGCCCTACCGCGTAACGCATTCCTGCGCTTTTGGCGGCGATGCGCTCCACCTCGTTGATGTTTTCGCCGACGGTGGACATCCAGTTGGTTTCATACGCCTCTTGGACGTACTTGATCTCGTCCCCGTGCATCGTGGGGGTGGCGAGCCAGACCTTTTTTTCAAAGCGTTCCATAGACAAAGACCTCGTCTTTTTTTACTTTTATCTATGCTATTATAATATAAATATATAAGAATGTCAAGACTTTTGTGCAAAAAGCGATTATTTGGAAAAAAGCGAAAACCGTACGGCAACGAAAAAGCCCGTTCCAAAGGGAACGGGCGGGTGCTATAAGCGTTATTCGAGGGCTTTGGAAAAATCGGCGAAGATCTCGGAGATCTTGATGCCCTGCGGGCATTTTTCTTCGCAGGCGCGGCAGCCGATACAAGAGGTAGGGAGCCCCTCTTCGCCGTATTTTTTGACGAGGCGGGCGCGTTCGGGGGCTGTACCTGTAAGACAGGTGTTGTTGTACACGGAGAGAAGCCGCGGAATAGAAAGCGCCGCGGGACAAACGCTCATACAGTATTTACACTCGGTGCAAGCGAGCGTTTTCTTGGCGAGCAGGCGCTCGGCGATGGCAAAGAGCGCTGCCCTTTCCGTTTCGTTTAAGGGCTTTCTCTCGGCAAAGGTACGGGCGTTGTCCTCCACGATCTCCTCGGTCGTCATACCCGAAAGCACCACGGTGACCTCGGGGATGGATTGTAAGAAGCGAAAACTCCACGCGCCGATGCTCTCGTCGGGGCGGAGCGCCTTTAAGAGCGCCTCATCCTCGGGCGAGAGGGAAGCGAGCCTACCACCGCGCAAGGGCTCCATTACCCAAATGGGAAGCCCCTCACGGCGTAAAATGTCCACCTTTTCCTTCGCCTCTTGGAGCGTCCAATCCAGCCAGTTGAGCTGCATTTGGCAAAAGTCGAACATAGGACGGTAGGCGGCGAGAAATTTTTCTAAGGTGGGGTTGGAGGCGTGCGTGGAAAAGCCGAAATAGCGGAAGCGCCCCTGCTTTTTTTGCTCGGCGAGAAATTCGGGAATACGGAGCGCGGGGTCGGTAAAGACGGGGTAGGTCATATCGCTTAGGTTGTGAATGAGATAAAAGTCAAAGTAGTCGACGCCCGTTTTCTCAAACTGCTTTTCAAAGAGCGCGCGCATTCCCGCTTCGCCCTCGAAATCGTACCAAGGCATTTTCGTGGCGAGATAGTAGCTCTCGCGCGGGTAGCGGGAGAGGATCTTGCCGACCGCTTCCTCGGAAAGCCCGTTGTGGTAGAACCACGCGGTGTCAAAGTAGTTGACGCCGCGCTCGATGCAAAGGTCGAAAAGGCGGGTGGTCGCCGCCATATCCACGCTTCCGTCGGGGTGGGTGGGGAAGCGCATTCCGCCCATACCGAGCATAGAAAGGGACAACCCTTTGAAATCGTTGTATATCATCGAACCTCTCCTTTTTGTATCAAGAAGTTTGCAAAAATATCAATCTTTGTCAAGTATGGTTTCCATTCCGATCTTTTGCGGACGGAGCCCGAGCTTCTCGTAGAAGCGGATGGCACCCTCGTTGCACGCCCAAACGTTGAGGGTGAGATTATAGCATCCCTCGCTTTTTGCAAAGGCAAGCACGAAGTCGTAAAGTGCGCGCCCTACGCCTGTGCCGCGGGTGCTTTCGTCGACGCAAAGGTCGTCGATGTACAGCGTTTTGACATCGGTGAGAATGTTGTCGTTTTCGTGCCGGATAAAGACGCAAAAGGCATAGCCCAAAATGTTGTCCCCGTCCTCGGCTACGAAAACGGGACGGCGATCGTCCGCAAGAATGGCAAGAAGCTCCCCGTCGGTATACTTTTTGGCGCCCGCCTTAAAGATGTCGGGGCGTCCTGCGTTGTGCACGTTTAATACCTGACAAAGCAGGCGGTTTAAATGGGGTAGATCGCGGCTTTCCGCGCGTCGAATGGTCATTTGGATACCTCTTTTATTTTAAAATATTGTCTACAATATACCGCATTGCGTGCTCGTCGTTCGAGCATACGGTGCGGTGCGCGGCACGCTTTGCCTCGTCCACGGCGTTTCCCATTGCAAGGGCAAGCCCCGCGTGGGCAAAGTTGTCGAGGTCGTTGAGATTGTCGCCCACGGCGACGGTTTGGGCGCGGTCAGCGCCGAGAAGAGAAGCCAAGCGGTCAAGGGCGTTTCCCTTTCCTGCCTCTTTATTAAAAATTTCAATGTTGGTCGGCTCGGTGGCGGCGACGCCAAAGGCACCGTCCGCACGGAAGCGGTCGCGGCACGCCGCAAGCTCCCCGTCAGATTTGAAAAACACGGCGACCATTTCGATGGCGTCAAGCCCATAGCAAAATTCCTTGAAATTTTCCACGGGAATGGCAAGCTCGTACATCGCTTTGCGAAAGGATGGCGGCACGCGGTGCGCGATATATGCGTCCTCGTTGTGCTTTTCCGCGTCAACGTAGACGTTGCCCGCGTAGTGCAAGAGAAGGTGCGTTTCGTATGCGAACATATAGTCGAGCGCGCGTCGTGCGTCATCGCCCGTCATACAGCGCGCGTCAAGGGGCATTTTTTTCTTCGTGTCGTAAATCACCGCACCGTCCGAGCAAATGAGGTACCGTGCGTCGGGGATGGCGCGCACGCAGGGAGGAAGCTCCCCGAGCGCTCTTCCCGAGGAGGGTACGAAAAACACGCCCATTTCCGTCATTTCGTGGATGGCGGCAAGGTTCTCTTCGCTCACGGTGCCTTGGCTGTTTAAGAGCGTGCCGTCAAGATCGGTTGCAATAATTTTATAACGAGGCATCCGGATTGCTCCTTTTTACTTTTAGTGAAAGTTTTTGCACTGCACCCACCAATTGCCCCGAGAGCACAACGGTGAGAAGGGAATAAAGGATCCTTTGCAGGGGGATGTAGATGAGGGAGAGCGCAAGCACCGAAAGGTCGGTGACGAGATACACCCATTGTATCGGGATATGCAAAAGACGGGAAAGGGACATCGCGAGCGCATCGTCTCCCGACGGCGCACCGCCGATCCGTACGCAAATGCCGCAGGAGATACCCACGAAAAGAGCACCGACGAGCGATGCGAGCAGCGGATATTCTCCAATGGTGGGGAAGAGGGGCGGGAACTGCTCGAAAATTGCATAGGATAGGGAAAAGCCTGCGGTCGTGACGGCGGAATACACGACGAAGGTCCGCCCAAGCACGCGAAAGCCGAGAAGGTAACAAAGAAGATTGAGGACCGTTGTACTGATGGCGGGGGATATGTGTAAGACCTTGTCAAAGAAGAGAGAGAGCCCCAAAATGCCGCCCTCGGTCACAGCGGACTGTGCGTGAATATGATACAGCCCAAAGGCGAGAAGCACGCTTGCCAAGAAGCCAAGCACACATTTTTTCCAAGAAATGTCCCGAAAAAGGACCCGAAACACGAAAAACACGACCTTTCCATTTGTTCTACCTTGTATTATACAACAGCCAAAGCAAAAAGTCAAATGCTTTTGGAAAGAAAAAAGGTTGACAAAAGGGCGGGCTTATGTTATAAATGAATAAGGAAAAAAGACGGTGAGGTAACGACGTGAAAAGGATAGAAGATCAGCAAATGGATGAAGAGCGCGCCCTCTACGGCGAGCGCTCGATCTCTGTTTTCGGATGCCGCTTTGAGGGACCTGCCGACGGCGAGAGTGCCTTTAAGGAGTGCAAGGATGTTTTGGCAGAGGAATGCTATTTTAATTTGAGATATCCCTTTTGGCACGATGTGCGCGTTACACTTTCGGACTCCGAAATGACAGAAGGCTGCCGTGCGGCGTTTTGGTACTCGCGCGGGATCACGGTGGAAAGAACAAAAATGCACGGCGACAAGGCGATGCGGGAATGCAAGGGCGTAGCACTCTGTGACTGCGACGTCGTTTCCTCTGAATTCGGCTGGTCGGTTCAGGGCTTTTCGATGGAAAACACGCGCGCCGAGGGAGAGTATTTTCTTCTCCGCAGCGAGCGCATCCGCATCAAAAACCTCACCTTTTGGGGCAAATATTCCTTTCAGTACATAAAAAACGCCGTAATCGAGCGTTCGACGCTTGACACCAAGGACGCCTTTTGGCACGCGGAAAACGTCACGGTCCGCGACAGCGTTTTTCGCGGGGAGTACCTCGGCTGGTATTCCAAGAATCTCACACTCATTCGCTGTAAGATCATCGGCACACAGCCCTTATGCTATTGCCGTGGGCTTCGGCTTGTGGACTGCGAGATGGAAAACACCGATCTTTCCTTTGAGAAGTCCTCGGTGAAGGCACGCGTCACGACACCCGTTTTGAGTATTAAAAATCCTTTGCGCGGCAAGATCCAAGCGCCCGCCGTCGGCGAGATCGTTCGCGACGCACCTTGGGCGAAGGGCAAGGTCGTCATTCGGTGAAAGGCAAAGACCGACGGAACAGTGCTATACTTCAAACTTCAAGAATGCGGTATATCTCCAAAGAGGTATGCCGTATTTTTGTATTTGTGAGAAAATTTGACAAGGCTAGGGAACATAAAGAAAAGGCTCTTTATATAAAGAGCCTTTTCGCGATCTGCATACGAACGCTTTTTGATAAACTTGGATTTATCGTTTATTCTTTTTGTAAAGTCTAAAAACACCGACTCCAAGAAAAAGAACGCTTATGAACAAAAGCGATACTAAAGATATGAAATGCACGTTTCCATTTGAATATTGCTGCCAATCGCTAAAATTCACCTGATAGGAGCTATTATTTGTACCAAACAATTTATCCGCAACGCAATTCGTGAAATAATACACAACCGCGCTGAATGTAATGCAAATGCCCGTTTTGAGAAAAGCATCCAAGCGAAGCGCACAAATGACGGTGCAAACCATCGCGGGAAGGAAGGCATAGCACGCAATCCATATTGCGGGTGCGACGCTAAAGGGATTCCAAATGCGAATGTTCAGCAGCAGTAAAATCGTCAAAACCCAAGCCGCGGCAAACGAGATTATAAACTTGTAGTGGGATATTTTTGTCCGCGATAAAAGGATAGGGACGAAGACGACCTCATACCCGATCAAAACACCGATGCAAGCCGTTAAAAACCAAGAGGATCCATTCGTATATACTGCACAGGCAAGTAAAAGCAGACAAATTGAAAGATACGTCGAAACAGAAAAAGCAAGCAGCTTTTTGGAGTTGAAAAAGAAGGTAAAGGTTGGGACAAAGGAGTATGCACAAATCAGCGCGGTTAATACGATAAAGAACCAAGAGAGCGTGTGATTCACAGCAAGGTTGCAAATAAAACAAGTTAAGAGTGCGACCGCATATGATATGGTCGGAACCCAAAACCAAGTGCTTCGGATCATACGGAACTTCTGCGCCTCTTGCTTCATCTTCCTTGTGTCCGTGTCGGTTGAAGCAGTAATCAATTCGTGTTCGCTTATTTCAAGCACACGGCAAATATCAGAAATCAAGGTGATGTCGGGATAGGACACGCCGCGCTCCCATTTGCTCACTGCACCCTCGGTAACAAACAGCAGCTCTGCCAAATCTTTTTGCGAATAGTTTTTTTCGGTTCGTTTGGTTCTTATGAATGAACCGAACGGTTTTTTACCTGTCAAATTTGCTCACCTCCGCCCGCTATTATACAGAACCCCGTATTTTCTGTCAATGGACTGTTAAGCCACCCCGGGGGTAGCGTCAATTTTTTGTTTCTCCCGTCGGTAGGTTATAGGGGGAACCTTGCAGCGCTTTTACAAAAGCGGCGTTATTCTGCCGCCTTTTGGGCGGTGGGAGAAACGAGAACCGCGGTCGCGTCCTCTTTTCGGCAAAGCGTGTGGAGCATTCTTTTGCCGAGCTTGTAGCCCTCAAAGAGGAAAACGCTTTTCGCGGCGTTGTGTAAAACCAGCTTGCGAATGGCGGTCTGGCGCAGATCAAAGTCGGAGATGACGCCCGTTTTTTCATCGTATGCCGCCGTGGTGAAAAAGGCAATGTCAACGTTAAAGGCACGCACGCTCTCCTCGGCAAGTGAGCCGACAAGACACATATCCTGCTCGTAATATTCGCCGCCGATCAGCACGCAGGGGATGTGCGCCTCTGCCGCGGAAAGAAGCGTTTTGACCGAGTTTGTTACGAGGGTGATGCCCTTGTGGCGTGCAATGTGAGAAAGCAGATACCCGCAGGTGGATGAGCTGTCTAAAAACACGGTAAGCCCATCGGCAAGGAAACGGGCGGCGCGGCTTGCGAGCTCCTTTTTTTCCTCGGTGTTCATAAAATAGCGCTCCGAAACGGGCATCTCGCCGTCACGCGCCTTTAGGACGGCACCGCCGCGGTAGCGCTTGCAGTACCCACCCTTTTCCATCTCTGCAAGGTCGCGGCGCACTGTCATCTCGGACACGTAGAGCGTGCGCGCAAGGTCGGCAACGGACACGCGCCCCTTCTCGTAAAGGCGCTTTAAAATATCCTTTTGGCGTTCTTCCATCGTTTTGTTCCTTTTGTTCGAAAAAAAGTTTATTTTCACACATTACGAACAAGCATTGATTTCGAAATGTTCATACGCTATAATTATATCAGCAAATAAAAGGAATGTCAATATCCCTAAAAAAAGAAACTTTCGGAGGATAAAACTATGCTCGTATCTATGAAGGAAATGCTTGCCGACGCAAAGGCAAAGCACTATGCGATCCCCGCGTTTGACGTCAGCAACTATGAAATGATGCGCGCCGTGCTCGAAACCTGTGAGGAAGAGCGCTCGCCCGCTTTGCTTATGGGTCTTGGTGTTGACCTCGGCGGACGCGGACTCCCTCTCATCACCTCGATGGTAAAGGCGGCGTCCGATTTCTATTCCGTGCCCGTGTGCTTCCACCTCGACCACGCAACCGATTACGACTTTATCAAGGCTGCCCTTGATGCGGGCTTTTCCTCGGTAATGTTTGACGGCTCGGTGCTTCCCTTTGAAGAAAACGCAGAAAAGACAAGAGAAGTTGTCAAACTCGCACATTCCTACGGCGCAACTGTGGAAGCAGAGCTTGGTCACGTAGGCAATGCAATGGTTGGCAACGAGAACGATTCCGTGAAAAACGAGGATCCCGAGGACACCCTGACCGTTCCCGAAGAGGTCGTCCGCTTCCGCGAGATCACTGACGTGGATGCCTTGGCGATCGCCATTGGTACGGCGCACGGCGTATATCTTAAGACCCCCACGCTCCGCATTGACCGCCTTGACGAAATCACGGCAGTGTCCGACCTTCCCCTTGTGCTTCACGGCGGAAGCGGCACGCCCGACGAGCAGATGCAAGCCGCCATCGCGCACGGCATCACCAAGATCAACATCTTCTCGGACGTGGTCGGCGCACTCAACCTCGGTCTTAAAAACAAGCTCAACGCGATCGAAAACCCCTCGACCTGGCCCGCATTCGTGTTTGAAGAGGCGAGAGAGCGTATGAAGGCGGCTGTCCGCGAGAAGATCCGCGTGTTCGGAAGCGCAGGACGCGTATAAGAGGTGATTTGAAATGAAAACGAAAGCAGTACGTCTGTACGGCGAAAACGATATCCGTCTTGAGGAGTTCGAGCTTCCCGCAATGAAGGAGGGAGAGATCCTCGTTAAGATGATCTCGGACAGCGTTTGTATGTCCACCTATAAAACGGTCAAGCAGGGCGCGCGCCATCTTCGCGTGCCCAACGACGTTGCTGAGCATCCCACCATCATCGGGCACGAGTTCTGTGCCGAGATCGTTGCGGTGGGGGATAGATGGAAGAACGACTACAAGGTGGGCGACAAGGTCATCTGTCCCCCCGTTCTTTCCTATCTCGGCGGTTACGAAACCATCGGCTATACCTTTGGCGAGATCGGTGGCGTTTCCACCTACTCGCTCGTGTACGAGCATATTATCGAAAACGGCTTCTTACAGAAGTTTACGGGCGACGCCTTCTTCAAGGGCTCGCTCATTGAGCCCGCCTCTTGCGTGCTTCGCGGCTACAAGGCAAGCATCCACCTGCCCGACGGGGATCACCCCCATATGAACATCAAGGAGGGCGGCGCCGTTGCCATTCTTGCGGGCTGTGGACCTATGGGTCTTGTTGCGATTGACATCGCTCTCCACGGCGATGTAAAGCCCGCCGTCGTGGTTGTTACCGACCTTGACGAAGCGCGCCTTTCCCGTGCCGCCGAGATCTACCCGCCCGAAGCGGCGGCAAAGGACGGCATTCGCCTCGTGTTCAGCACGGCGACGGACAAGGAAACGCTCCTTGCCATCAACGGCGGCAAGGGATATGACGACGTTTTCGTGTATGCGCCCGTTCCCGCCGTCGTAACGCTGGGCGACAGCCTGCTTGGCTTTGACGGCTGCTTAAACTTCTTTGCAGGTCCTACGGACAAGGCGTTCTCCGCGCCCGTCAACTTCTATGATGTGCATTATCAGCAGCACCACTATGCAGGCACGAGTGGCTCGACGCCCGACGATATGAAGGACATCGTACGCCTTATCGGGGAAGGACGCATTGACCCCGCCCCGATGGTCACCCACATTGGCGGTATGGATGCGGTCATCGAAACGACCAAGAATCTCCCCTCGATCCCCGGCGGCAAAAAGCTCATCTACACCCACATTGAGCTTCCCTTAACCGCCCTTGCCGATTTTGCCGAGCTCGGCAAAACGGACGCCCGCTTTGCTACGCTTGACGCGCTCGTCAAAGAGGCAAACGGACTTTGGTGCGGGAAGGCAGAGGAATATTTGCTTAAGAATTTCTAAAAGAAAGAACCCGATTCTCGAGAATCGGGTTCTTTTTTAACCGTTGATCTTATTTCGGTATTCGCTCGGCGACGAGGCGGTGTGCTTTTTAAAGATACGGCTGAAGTAGTAGGGGTTGGCGTAGCCGACCGCCGCGCCCACCTCGGCGATGGGAAGTGAGGAATATTCGAGCAGCTCCTTGGCTCTTTGGATACGCACCTCGGTGAGGTATGCGACGGGGCTTTTGCCGATAATTTCGTGAAAAAGGTGCGTAAAGCGGCTCTCGCTGAGGTGGCAGAGCTTGGCAAAGGCGGCGACGGTAAGATCGTCGGCAAGAGAGGTCTGCATATGGCGGCAAACGCGCAAGATTTTCTCGGTGGATGCGGCGCTCGTTTCGTCTGCGGAGAGGGTGATCCTGCGGAGAAGCAAGGAAAGAATGGAAAGAAGATATCCGCGCGACACCTCGTGGGAATAGGGAAGTGCGAGGGTATATTCCTTTTCGAGCTTTCGCCAAAGCTCCTCAAGCGTTTCGCTTTTCCCGACGAAGAAAACGCGCCTTTCCCCTCGCTCGATCTCCCCAAAAAGCTCCTTGGGAAGCTCGCCCGAAAAATGCAAATAGAGGGACGTAGACCTCACGGCGGCGGAGAAGCGGTACTCCTGCCTCTCTCCGGGGAAAAAGAATATGGCGTGTCCTGCAGGGACGGCGACCTCATCACCGCCAAGCGTCACGAAGCAGACGCCTTGGGTGATGTAGAGGATGTGATAATCCCGTCTGCCTTGGGGACGGCAGGCGCCGATGTCCTCAAAAAGATGCTCACAGCCACAGCTGTTGAGATGAATATATTCGGTGGAAACGGCTTCGGTGCTTCTTTTTGCCATCTTTTCTCCCTCGCGTTTTCTTTTGGGATAGTATAGCATTTTTTCTCCGCCTTGTCAATAGCAGAAAAGTGCAAATTTGGAGCAGAAAATACTATGGGCGCACGGAAAGGGGAGTGTTATACTAGAAAAGAAGAAATTATATTATCTAGGAGGATACGCAAATGCAAGTACAACCCTACAATCTGATTGCCCCCGAGAAGCTCGGCGAAGGCTCCGAGATCAAGCTCGAGGTCTCCCAAGCAGAGATCGACATTTAT
The DNA here is from genome assembly GCA_045602305.1 of Eubacteriales bacterium. Classification (GTDB taxonomy): domain Bacteria; phylum Bacillota; class Clostridia; order Oscillospirales; family CAG-272; genus UBA1740. Next base: position 39,496 of record JAZSBJ010000040.1, read on the forward strand.
TGGAAGGTCGCGATGGAAGTCCTCGCGATCATCGAGGAAAACAACCGCCGTGGCGAGCCCACCGTTATGGTCGTGCCCTACGGTCCTCTCGGTCCCTACTTCCGCCTTTCCTACCTCGTCAACAAGCATCGCATCTCTCTCAAGAACTGTGTCTTTATCAATATGGACGAGTATCTTGAGGACGATAAGACCTACATCGACAAGAACGATCCTCTCTCCTTCCGCGGCGGTATGGATCGCATCTTCTATTCGCAGGTGGACGAGGAGCTGAACGTGCTTCCCGAAAACCGCATCTTCCCCGAGCCCGGCAACGAAAAGAAGGTAATGGAGATCATTGAGAAGTACGGCAAGCTCGACCTCGTGTTCGGCGGTGTCGGCATCAACGGACACTATGCCTTCAACGAGCCGCCGGAGCCCGGTGAGGTCGTTTCTCCCGAGGAGTTCGCCGCACGCGAAACGCGTGTGCTTAAGATCTCCCGCGAAACGCGCACCATCAACGCGTATATGAACTGCGGCGCAGACCTTAACGCCATTCCCGAGTACTGCATCACCGTCGGTATGAAGGAGATGATGATGGCAAAGCGCGTGATTATGATTATGCCTCGCGACTGGAACGCAGGTGCGCTCCGCAAGATCTTGCACGGCGAGATCACTGCGTCCGTTCCCTGTTCGCTCTTCCGTCGTCACCCCAATGCCACCATCTACACTCTGCCCGAGGCAACCAAGTGCCCCATTCCCGAGATCCGCGTATACAACAAGTAATCGCCTATGAACATTAAAAATGTAAGGCTTGTTTTACAAAACGGGGTCACAGAGCCCACCGATGTGCGCATTGAGGACGGCGTGATCGCTGAATACGGCAAGGCGCTTGATGCAGACTGTGCCCGCTGTGCCATCGACGGCGGGGGCGGGTATTTGTTCCCCGGCTTTATCGACGTGCACGTGCACGGCGGCGGCGGTGCGGACTTTATGGATGGAACGCCCTGTGCGTTTGAAACGGCGGTCCGCGCCCATCTTGCACGAGGCACGACCACCCTCGTGCCCACAGCGCTCACGGCAACCAATGAGGAGCTTGTCGCCTTCCTTCGCGCGTATCGCGCCTTTAAGGAGCGCTCTCCCTATGCTTCTTGCGCTTCGGGCGTGCACCTCGAGGGACCCTACTTCTCAAACGCTACGGCAAAATCCAAGGGCGCGCAAAAGGCGGATGTCATCCGCCCCATCGACTTCGCCGAGGTCGATGCGCTTCTTGCGCTTGCGGATGGGGACATCATCCGTTGGGATGCCGCCCCTGAGCTGGATGGCGCCGAGGCGTTTGCCAAAATGCTGACCGAAAAAGGAATTCTTGTCGCGGTCGCGCACTCGCGTGCCACCGCCGAGGAAACCGAAAAGGGATATGCCGCGGGCTTCTCCCACGTGACCCACTTTTACAACGCCTGCACCGCCTACGAAAAGCGCGATCAGGTGGTAACGGCTGGCACGGTGGAAGCCACCTATCTCAACGATAACGTCACGGTCGAGCTGATCGCAGACGGCTGTCACGCGCCGCGCGCGTGTATGCTTCTTGCCTTAAAGATCAAGGGGGAAGACAAGGTCATCGCCATCACGGACGCGATGCGTATCGCCGCGACCGACCTGCAAACGGGCAAGCTCGGCGGCAGTGAACGCGGCACGGACGTCATCGTCGAGGACGGTGTTGCTAAGCTCCCCGATCGCTCCAGCTTCGCGGGAAGCATCGCGACCACCGACCGCGCGCTCCGCGTGCTTTGCGTGGATTACGGCATCTCTCCCACAGTAGCAGCAAAGATGCTATCCACAAACCCCGCACGCCACATCAAGAGAGAGGACATCGGCTCCATTGCCGTAGGCAAAAAAGCCGACCTCGTCCTTGCGGACGAAAATTTCCGCGTACGCACGGTGTTCAAAAACGGAAAGCCTGTGTAAAAAATCCGCCTGCTCCTTTTGGAGCAGGCGAAAGAAAAAAGACACCCGAACGGGTGTCTTTTTTTATTTGGTTGCGGAGGCAGGATTT
>JAZSBJ010000041.1:0-7792 GCA_045602305.1 Eubacteriales bacterium
CTTTATCGCTTGGACGTTTAATTTGCAAACAAAACTTTACAAAAGAAAAAACGGGGCGACCGAGAGGTCGCGCCGTTCGCTTTGTGCTTATTTTGCTTTTTTGGTAAAGAGCTTTCCGTCGAGCCAAGTGAAGAAGCGGCAGGACAGACGGGGAAGCGGTGTTTTTAGAAGCAACGCCGAAAGCTCCGCGAGCAGAAAGCCCGCCACAACGTCCAAAACGAAATGCTGCCTTGTAAAGAGCGTCGACGCAAAGACGGCAAGCGAGAAGATGCAAGCGAAGAGCCTGAGTGCGAGAGGGTATTCTTTCTTTCCCCTGATCTGCACGTAGATGATCCAGTTAAAGAAGCAATGGAGTGAGGGGAAGAGGTTGTACGGCTTGTCGATGGTATAGAGGAAGCGGACGGCATTTGAGAAAATGTCCTCTCCCACGACCTCGGGGCGCGTGATTACCAGCGGCATAAAGATAAAGAAGCAAAAGGCAATGACGAGGCAAACAAGCACGCGGGCAAAGAAGGCAAAGAACTTTTCCGAGCTTTGGCACGCCATAAAAAAGAGCCCGCCAAACCAAAAGAGATAACAGCCGAAGTATATGACGATGAACTCTTCTACAAGAGGGATTTTTGCGTCAATGGCAAGCGCGAGCGATCCGCGCGCCGCGTCGCCCACGATCGCAGAGGATATGTAATAGAAAAAGGTGTTGAGAAGGGGCAAAAACAGCATTGCAAAAAAATGGGTGCGTGTTAATCTGCGCCCAAGCGTGCGGTTGTAAAATGCGCCGATGCGGCGCTCTGTGCGTGCGTTTTCCGACATAATGTCAATCCCTTTCTCAAAGCTATCAACATTATACTCCTTTTTTTTCTATTTGTCAACAGAAAAAAGAGGGCGCACTCGGCACCCTCTATGCTTTTGACTATTTGCCGCGAAACAGGCGGCGAATCAGCGGCTTTAAAAATTTCGGCGGACGGTAGACCACGATTTTCACAGCGAGGACTCCTTTGTAATTCGTAGTTTAGCATTTGGGTCGCAGAAGAAAAAGCAAGCCGATGGCAACGATGATGACCGTTTCGATCACGACGAGCGCCCGATCGGGCAAGAAAAAGGAAACGAGTATTCCGAGCCCAAAGGCAAAAACGGAGATCCCAATCAGCTTCCAAAGTGTGATGCATTTCATATGTTGCCCCCTTTTGCTTTCTATATCAATATATGCAGGGCACGGAAAACTATGAATCGGCGTCCTCGACAAGGCATAAAAAAGCGCGTCCTTCGGCGCGCTTTTCTTGTTTAGAGGGAAAGACGAACTCGCTCAACACCGAGCGTTTTTCGGGTGGACTCGTCCACCGAGAAGATGACGGCGTCGGCAAAGAAATTACCCTCTGCCGCCGCAAAGCGGGTGGGGAGTCCCGTGAGGTAACGGGAAAGCACCGTTTGGGTGTCAATGCCCAAAATGCCCCCGTCCGCGCCGCACATACCAAGGTCGGTCACGTATCCCGTGCCGTGCGGAAGCACGCAGGCGTCTGCCGTCGGAACGTGGGTATGCGTGCCGTAGAGCGCGGTGACACGCCCGTCAAAATAGGCGGCAAGGGCGGTCTTTTCGCCCGTTGCCTCGGCGTGAAAATCAAAGAAAGCAAGGTCGTACCGCCCTTCCTCACGCGCAAGGATGCGGTCGATCGCCGTAAAGGGAGAGTCCAACGGCGGGTCCATATGCACCCGTCCGAGAACGCTTCCCACCAAAACGCGATACCCCTTGGCGTCAAGAATGGCGTAGCCCTGCCCGGGGGCAGAGTCGGGGTAGTTTGCGGGGCGCAAAACACGGGTGTCGTTTTCAAGCACGCCGTGGAGCGCCGCGTTTTGCAGGGTGTGGTTTCCCCCCGTCAAAACGTCAGCCCCGCCGTCAAGCAGACGGGACGCAAGCTCGGGCGACGGACCGATGATAAAGCCCGCGTTTTCCGCGTTGACTGCGACAAAATCAATTTTGTGCGTGCGGCGAATGTCCCACAACGCGTGGGCAAGTGCGTAGGCGGCTTTGGGGGATACGACGTCCCCGATCGCCATATAACGAAGCATAAGATGTCCCTTTCTACCTTGGGATGTTATCCCAAGAAAAAAGGGCAGCCAAGGCTGCCCTTTCTATTATTTTGCATAGTCGGATACGCGGCTCTCGCGAATGATATTGACCTTGATCTGTCCGGGATATTCCATCTCGGCTTCGATCTTCTTGGCAATGTCGCGGGCAAGAAGCTGCATCTTGTCGTCGGTGATGACCTCGGGCTTGACCATAATGCGGACCTCGCGGCCTGCTTGAATGGCAAAGGTCTTTTCAACGCCCTCAAATTCACCTGCGATCTCCTCGAGCTTTTGCAGACGCTTGATGTAGTTCTCGACGTCCTCACGGCGGGCACCGGGACGGGCGGCGGAAATGGCGTCGGCGGCTTGAATGATAAAGGCAAGCGGCGTCTTGGGCTCTACGTCACCGTGGTGCGCCTCAATGGCGTGAATGACGTCACGGCTCTCGCGGTACTTTTTCGCGACCTCGACACCGAGCTGAATGTGGGAGCCCTCTGCCTCTTGGGTGAGTGCCTTACCGATGTCGTGCAAAAGACCTGCACGCTTGGCGACGGTGCTGTCAACGCCGATCTCGTCGGCGATCATACCCGAAAGCAGGGAAACCTCGACCGAGTGGCGAAGCACGTTCTGACCGTAGCTCGTGCGGTACTTCAGTCTGCCGAGCAAACGGATGAGGTCGGGACCAAGCCCGTGAACACCCGTTTCAAAGATCGCCTTTTCGCCCGCCTGCTTGATGGCGCTGTCGACCTCTTTTCTTGCCTTCTCCACCATTTCCTCAATGCGGGCAGGGTGGATACGGCCGTCAGAGATGAGGCGCTCAAGTGCGATGCGTGCGGTTTCGCGGCGAATGGGGTCAAATCCCGAAATGGTGATGACCTCGGGGGTGTCGTCGATGATCAGCTCAACGCCGATCAGCTGTTCAATGGTGCGGATGTTGCGGCCCTCGCGGCCGATGATGCGTCCCTTCATTTCCTCGCTCGGCAGGGGAACGACGGAAATGGCGACCTCGCTCACGTGGTCAGCGGCACAGCGCTGAATGGCTTGCGAAAGGATGTCGCGTGCGCGCTCCGAGGACTCGTCGCGGAAGCGTGCGTCAAACTCGGCGATGCGAAGCGCGGTTTCGTGCTCGATCTCGCTCTCCACGCGGCGCAGAAGCTCGTCCTTGGCTTCTTCCGCCGTAAGTCCCGAATATTTTTCGAGGCTTTCAAGCTGCTTCGCCAGCGTTTCCTTGATCTTTTCCTTTAGCGCCTCCGCTTCCTCGTGCTTTTTTTGCAGGGCGGCGTGCTTTTGCTCAAGCGCCTCGGTCTTATGATCAAGCGTTTCTTCCTTTTGCGCGATTCTGCGCTCTTGTCTGGATACTTCTTTACGGCGTTCCTTCAGTTCCTCTTCCGCTTCGTTCTTCATTGCGAGAACGGCTTCCTTGGTTTCAAGGATCGCTTCCTTCTTGGTCGCGGCGGCGGATTGAATGGCTTCGGCAAGGATGCGCTTGGCTTCTTGCTGTGCGTATGCCAGCTTCTTTTTATTGGATGCTCTGTATGCGAGCGCGATAATCAGGGAAGCAAGTGCGCCGACTGCGATGCCGATGGCTAAAAAAATCCATTCCATAAGAATTCCTCCTTTTCTTTTTTTCTGTTCCGACAAAATTCGTCGGAGAGGTGTGGCATAATAGTATAAACAGGGTTCCGTATTGGCAAAACGCCTCGGCGGAGTGATAAAAAACGGGAAAAATATCCGTGTTGATATTCCAATCGCCGCTTGCAGACAAAAAGCCCGTGTCGGCAAATATATACGGTTTCACCTAATATATTACTACATATATATATTATATAACAATCCCCGTTGACTGTCAAGAGATTTTTTGGCAAGTTTTTTGCGAAATTTACGAAAAGAAAGGCAAAAGATTAGATTTAACAAAAAATTCATAAAAAAAGTGTAAGGAAGCCTTGACTTTTGTGTCGAGAAGTGGTACTCTAATAACGGAAATTAGCACTCGACGACCTTGAGTGCTAAAATCGAATTCGAAAGAAAGCGAGGCGCATCCTTTTGCACGAACACGAGCTTAGCGAAAGAAAAAGGCTGATTTTGCAAGCAATTGTAGAATCTCATATCCGCTATGGCGAGCCCGTCGGCTCCAAGACCTTGACCGAAAATCAGCAATTGACTTGCTCCTCTGCTACCATTCGCAACGAGATGGCGGAGCTAGAAGCCCTCGGCTTCCTTGAACAGCCCCACGCATCGGCAGGGCGCGTTCCCACCGAGCTTGGGTACCGCTTTTATGTAGACAGTTTGGCGCATAAGTACCGTATGACCTCGATGGAGATCGAGCAGATCAACCGCACGCTCCGTCAGCGCATCGGAGAGCTTGACGAGATTTTAGAGAGTGCGTCACGCCTTGTGTCTTCCTTTACCAACTATACGGCGGTCGCCATTCGCCCCAAAACGGGCAAGGGGACCATCAGCCGTTTTGAATCGGCGTATCTTTCGGAGCATTCCTTTGTTCTCGTCTTCGTGTTTACGACGGGCGAGATCAAAACGCGAAACATCTACACTCCGCTTTCGGTCAGCCCCGAGGAGTTTTCCACCTTTATGCAGGTGCTAAACCTTGCCTTTACGGGACTCACGAGCGAGGAGATCACGCTCCCCCGTATCGTAGAAGCGGAAAAGCTGCTCGGCGACCTCTCGCCCCTTGTACACCCCGCCGTAAAGGCAATGTACGAGGTGATGCACGAGGCGGGTGGCGGCGATCTAAAGATCGACGGCGTAAACCACCTGTTAGAATATCCCGAATATTCGGAGCCGGGACAGCTGAAAGAGATGCTTGACCTCTTTGAGGACAAGGAGAACATTTTAAAGCTCGTTTCCTCTACCGAGGGCGGCAAGGACCTGCAGGTGCATATCGGCTCGGAGAACGCCATCGGCGCGATGAGCAACTCCGCCTTTATCTACCGCACAGTGCGCCGCGGCGGTGAGGTCGTGGGTGCTGTGGGCGTGATCGGTCCCACGCGTATGGACTACTCGCGTGTGATCGCGATCCTCAACCACCTCTCCGAGGGCATCACAGATGCCTTTGAGGAAAAGAAAGATTTTTAGCCTGCCCGTTAGCAAGCAAGAAAGGATCCCAAGATGGAAAACGAAAAGGACATCAAAAACGAAGAAGTCGTAGAGGAAAGCGCATCCCCTGCCGCCGAGGCACCCGATGCGGAAGCCCCCGAAAAGGACCCCAAGAAAAAAGGGGACAAGAAGATCAAGGCAGAGCTTCTTAAATGCCAAGAGGAGCTTGCCGCCGCAACGGCAGCCCTTGAGGAAGAAAAGAAAAACCGCCTTTACCTCGCCGCGGAATACGACAATTTCCGCCGCCGCAGCCAAAAGGAAAAGGACGGCATCTACGGCGACGCCATTGCCGACACCATCAAAGAGGTCTTGCCGCTTTTTGATAATCTTGAGCGCGCAGGGCAGTACAGCGAATCGGAAAAGGTCGCAGAGGGACTTGCCCTCATCGCAAAAATGTCAGACGAGGTGCTTGCAAAGCTGGGCGTTGAGCGATTCGGCAAGGTCGGCGAGCAGTTCGACGCGAACGTTCATAACGCGGTGATGCACGAGGAGAACGAGGCGCTCGGTGAAAACGAGATCTCCGACGTATATCAAGTCGGCTATCGCCGCGGCGACAAGATCATCCGCTTTGCGATGGTCAAGGTTGCCAACTAATATTGCAAACAATTATTTACAAATACAATTACTTGGAGGAATCATACAATGGGAAAAATTATTGGAATTGACTTGGGTACCACCAACTCCTGCGTGGCGGTTTATGAGGGCGGCGAGGTCGTCGTTATCCCCAATCCCGAAGGAGCAAGAACGACTCCCTCGGTCGTTGCGTTCACCAAGAACGGCGAGCGTCTTATCGGTCAGGCGGCAAAGCGTCAGGCGATCACCAACCCTGACGGCACCGTATCCAGCATCAAGCGCGAGATGGGCTCGGATTATAAGGTAGAGATCGGCGGCAAAAAGTACACGCCCCAAGAGATCTCCGCGATGATCCTGCAGAAGCTCAAGGCAGACGCAGAGGCATATCTCGGTCAGCCTGTGACCGAGGCGGTCATCACCGTTCCCGCATACTTTACCGACGCACAGCGTCAGGCAACCAAGGACGCGGGCACCATCGCAGGACTTGAGGTCAAGCGTATCGTCAACGAGCCTACTGCCGCAGCCCTTGCCTACGGTATGGATAAGGAGCAGGCACAGACCATTATGGTATTCGACCTTGGCGGCGGTACCTTCGACGTATCCATTCTTGAGATCGCGACCGACCCCGACCTCGTCATTGAGGTGCTTGCTACGGCAGGTAACAACCGTCTTGGCGGCGACGACTTTGACGCACGCGTCATCGACTGGATCGCTGAGAGCTTTATGAAGGAAAACGCAGGCATCGACCTGCGCCGCGACAAAATGGCACTCCAGCGCCTTAAGGAAGCGGCAGAGAAGGCGAAGATCGAGCTTTCGGGCACGATGAGCACCGTCATCAACCTGCCCTTCATCACCGCAGACGCTACGGGACCCAAGCACTTTGAGGGCACGCTCACCCGTGCAACGTTCAACGAGCTGACCCGTGACCTCGTAGAAGCAACGATGAAGCCCGTTCGTCAGGCAATTTCGGACGCAGGCATCTCCGTATCCGATCTCGGCAAGGTTCTTCTTGTCGGCGGCTCGTCCCGTATTCCCGCGGTGCAAGAGGCAGTCAAGGAGTTTACGGGCAAGGAGCCCTTCAAGGGCATCAACCCCGACGAGTGCGTGGCACTCGGTGCAGGCGCACAGGCAGGCGTTCTCGGCGAGGGCGCGAAGGATATCCTTCTGCTTGACGTCACCCCCCTCTCCCTCGGCATCGAAACGATGGGCGGCGTATTTACGCGCCTCATCGACAGAAATACCACCATCCCCGTAAAGAAGTCGCAGATCTTCTCCACCGCATCCGACAACCAGCCCGCCGTAGATATTCACATTCTGCAGGGCGAGCGCGAGATGGCGGCAGGCAACCAGACGCTCGGTCACTTTAACCTTGACGGCATTGCACCCGCACCCCGCGGCGTGCCCCAGATCGAGGTTACCTTTGACATCGACGCCAACGGTATCGTTACCGTTTCGGCAACCGATAAGGGTACGGGCAAGGAGCAGCACATCACCATCACCTCTTCCACCAATATGTCCAAGGAAGACATCGAGCGCGCCGTGAAGGACGCAGAGAAGTTTGCCGAAGAGGATAAGAAGCTCAAGGAAGCGGTTGAAGCCCGCAACCACGCAGAGGCACTCGTATCGCAGAGCGAGAAGATGCTCGGCGACCTTGGCGACAAGGTGACCGAGAGCGATAAGGCTCCCGTGCTTGCCGCAATCGAGAAGTTAAAGGAAACCCTCAAGGGCACCGATACCGAAGCCATCAAGGCTGACACCGAGGCGCTTGAAAAATCCTTCTACGCCATCTCCGAAAAGCTGTACGCACAGCAAGGCGCACAGGGTGCAGGTCCCGATATGGGCGCACAGGGCGGCGCAAATGACGGCACCTTCTACGACGCCGATACGAGGACAAAACCGACAAATAAGCGATAGCCCCGCGGGGGCTCACGCGCATACAGTAAAAGCAGGGCGGCGTTTTTCCTTTGGGAAGGACGCTCCCTGTTTCTCGATATTGAAAAGGAACAAAGACGACAATGGCGGAAAAACGAGATTATTACGAGGT
>JAZSBJ010000042.1:0-20696 GCA_045602305.1 Eubacteriales bacterium
CGCATCGAAGTGCTCGGGAGCAACGCCCAAGGCGAGCGTGCGGTCGATGTCCGTTTCACATCCGAATAAGAAGCGGACGCCCTCTGCCTGTGGAAGCGGAAGCGCGGAAGAAATGCGCTCTAAATTCAAGGATTTATACCAGTTTTCGGGCAGGACCGTGACGGCTTCGTCCCAAAAATGGTCCGTAAGACAGATGGTTTTTAAGTTGTTTTTAACAGCATATTTGAGAATTCCCTCAGGCGTTTGAATCGGATCTTGCGCGCAGGGCGAGATGTTGGAATGGATATGTAAATCGTGGTCAAAGGCGTATCTCATACGATCTCTCCTATAATAAGATTACCTTAATTATATCGAAAAAACGCAATATTGTCAATCCTTTTGCATCACATATTCCATACTTTGTAAAAAATTATGTCTTGCTCTTGTTTTTCAGGGAAAAGGGTGGTATAATGATATCGAATCGAATGCTTTAAGAGGATTTTATGTATAACGAAGAAAAGCCAAAGAAAAAACGATTTAAGCTCTTTGATACGCAAAGAGAAGGAAAAGGGGTATCCAAGGAAGAGGCAAATCTCCCACCCCGCCTAAAAAAATTCTTTATTTTATACCGTCGCGATTTTGGCAGACTCTTGTCCGTCAACATTCTCACCGTGCTTGGGAACTTTCCACTTATCTTCTTGGTGGTCGCCTTAAGCGGTGTTTTCAATTTGGAATTCGCCGCACACGCAACACAGCCCTATACCGTTTTTGGTGGTATTTTCGCCCAAGAGGGGATGAGCGCCCCTCTGCTTGCGCTCAACGGCATCCTCGGTGCCCCCACGCTCGGTTCTGTTTATACCGCACCCACGTATATTTTTATCGCCATTGGATGTCTTTCGGTATTTACCTTTGGGCTTGTCAACGTGGGAACGACCTATTTGCTCCGCAATATGGTAATGGGCGAGCCTGTATTCATTTGGAGTGATTTCTGGTACGCCATCAAGCGCAATTTTAAGCAGGGCTTCTTCTACGGCATTTTGGACGCCGTTCTTATTCTTTTGGTGCCCACAAACGTAATGATCTTAAGCCAAGGAAGCAGCTTTTTTAACGGACTTCTCTTCTGGCTCAACCTCGTGATCGCCTTCCTCTATTTGATGATGCGCTGCTACATCTACATTCAGATGATCACCTTTGCACTGCCCATTCGCAAGATCCTAAAAAATTCACTGATTTTTGCATTCATCGGATTCAAGCGCCTGATCCTTGCGTTTTTAGGCAATCTCGTGCTAATCCTCATCGTATTGGGACTCGCCTATTCGGGCGCGATGCTGGCGCTCGCCATCGCACTCCCCTTGACAATCCTCTTCTCTAACTGTGCTTATATGACCACCTACGCCGCTTATTTTAAGATCAAAGAGGTTATGATCGACCCCTATGATGATACTGCGACGGCAAAGGAAGCCGAAGGTTAACACATAAGCTCGGATACAGTAACAAACTCATAACCGTCCTTGATCAATCTGGGTATCAGCTGTTCAAGGGCGGTTATTGTTGTATTTTTCCGCGAGGTGTAATCGTGGAACAGCAAAATATCGCCCCCTTGGACGTCATTTAAAACGACGGAGATGATCTCCCCTGCCGCCTTTCCTTCCCAATCGCGCGTATCAAGGCTCCAAATGATGGTTTGATACCCCTCGTTTTCCAAGGCTTCCACCTGCTCCTTAGAGCGAAATCCCTCTGGTGGACGAAAAAGGCGCGGCTTTTCTATCCCGTTCTCGTGCAGTATTTCTTCCGTTTTTCGCACCTCTCCCAAAAGATCGCGAAGTGAGAGCTGCTTCATATGGGGATGCGAATAGGTGTGGTTACCGATCTCGTGCCCCTCACTCGCAACGCGCTTTGCGATTTCGGGATAGTGTGCAACATTGCATCCAATCATAAAAAACGTTGCCTTGATCCCGTAGTTCTCCAAAAGAGAAAGAATTTTAGGTGTAAAGGACGGATGGGGACCGTCATCAAAGCTGAGGGCGATCCGTTTTCCCATTCTTTCCCCGTGTGAGAAGCCGTTTTTAGCTTCTGCCTCGAAACAAAGCGCAAAAACAAACATAAAGGCAAGCACGATTGCCAACAACCGTTTCATTTGATTTCTCCTTAGATGCTTTCAAGCGAACAAATCGTGTACCCTTCCGCCCGCCAATACGCGATCATTTCTCTCAAGATTTCCGTGTTTTGCGCTGTTGTGGGGTGCAAAAGGACGATGGCACCGGGATGCGTATTCTCCTTTAAAATGGAAAGGGCTTTTTCCTTATCCGTTGCAATGTCATCGTTCCAGTCCTTGTATGCCAAGCTCCAAAACACCGTTTTATAGCCCATTTTTTTCGCGTTAGCAAGATTTTTTAAGCTAAAGGTTCCTTCGGGCGGACGGTAAAAGCGCGCAAGCTGCTTTCCCGTGCTTTGCGTATAAAGTGTTTCCAAGCTTTCGAGCTCGGCACAAAAGGCGTCTTCCCCCATCCGCGCCATATTTTTGTGACGTGCGGTATGGTTGCATACCAAATGCCCCTCGTTGCTCATTCTAAGAACAAGCTCCGGCGCCGATTTGATGAGATGCGAAAGAACGAAAAAAGCAGCAGGCACGTTTTCTTCCTTTAAAACGTCAAGAATCTTGGAAACATTTCCGTTTTCATACCCCGCATCAAAAGTAAGGTATAGCTTCTTCTCTCCCGTATCCGCCGCCTTGGTATCCAAATAAAAGCTATCTTCGTCAAAGGCTTCTAAAAATCGCGCGTCTGTTGCGGGCGGTACGTGATCTTTTCCCCTCTTTATATAAAAATGAAACTCTTCTTCCGCATAACTAACGGAAATTAACGACACAAAAAGCACGGCAGATAAGAAAAAAGTCAATATTTTTCTCATAATTCCCCCCCAAAAACAATTCTGTTTTTATTTTGTTATCTACGTTATTATATAACCGAGGAAATAAACGGAATATGAAAAAGGCTACGCGAAATGCGTAGCCTCTTTACTTAAATCTTGAAGAATTTTAAAGCGTTTTCTCTTGTAATCTCAGCGACGTTGGCAACGGGCACCGACCAAAGCTCCGAGAGTGCTGTCGCGGTATACAAAAGATACCCCGAATGATTGAGCTTTCCGCGATGCGGATGCGGCGTCAAATAAGGAGCGTCCGTTTCAATCAAGACGCTCTCGCGTGGGAGCAGACTTGCCGTTTCCTTGACGTTACGCGCATTTTTAAAGCTGACCGTTCCCGAAAAGGAGATCATATATCCGCGCGAAACGAGCGCTTTTGCCATTTCCGCACTGCCGCTATAGCTGTGAAAAACACCGCGCACGCCCGGGAAACGGCGTATCATATCAAAAGAATCACCGTGCGCTTCCCTATCGTGGATCACAACGGGCAAAGAGAGCTTTTCGGCAAGCGCCATTTGTGCTTCAAAAAAAGCCATTTGCCTTTCTTTATCAAAAGGAGTATAGTGATAATCAAGCCCGATCTCTCCAAGTGCCACGAGCTTATTCTTGGGGTCTTGGAAAAGAGACGAAAAGGCGGCTTCAAGATCGTAATGTGACATACCCTCTGGGATATCGCCGGGATGCACACCGCCAATGGCGTACATATTCTCATATTTTTGGGCTTGTGCAATGGAAAGAAGCGTCGTTTCCACATTGGTACCGACATTGATGATGCCCGATACCGTGGTCTTAAAAAGCGTATCTAGGAGTGCGTCAACGCCGCACTCCGTTTCCGTTGCAAAGCGGGTATCCCAATAATGGGCGTGGGAGTCAAAAAATTTCATTAGTGTACACGCTCACCGTTGGGCGTTTCGGGATCAAGGAAGACAACGCGAACGTTTTCCTCTCCCGACGCCAAAAGCATACCGTGGCTCTCTACGCCGCAAAGGGTCGCGGGGGCAAGGTTTGCAACGACGATAACCTTTTTCCCGATCAAATCATCGGGCTCATAGAATTTTGCAATGCCCGAAACGACCTGGCGCTTTTCGTAACCGAGATCTACCGTCAGCTTAAGGAGCTTCTTCGCCTTGGGAATCTTCTCGCAGGTCAAGATCTCTGCCGAGCGAAGCTCTACGGCGCCGAAAGCGTCAATCCCGATCTCTTTTTCGTGCTCGGGCTCGGGAATCGGTTCTGCCACAGATTTTTCCTCGGCTTTTCTCTTCTCTTCCATCTCTTCGAAAAACTTTTTCTCGTCAATGCGAGCGAACAGTACACCGCCTTCTCCAAGTGCTTTGCCGCTTTCGAGAGCACCAAAGTCGGAAACGGTTTCGTACGACGTCATCTCTGTTCCAAGTTGAGCAAAGATGCGCTCTGCCGTCGTAGGAATGAAGGGAGAAAGAAGGACGGCCGCCGTGCGGATGGTTTCGAGAAGATTGTAAAGAACGGTGCCAAGGCGTTCCTTTTGGGCTTCATCCTTGGCAAGGATCCAAGGCGTCGTTTCGTCGATATATTTGTTTGCACGGCGAAGCGCCTCGAAAATTACGTGCAAGGCGTCGGAAACGTGGAAGGAATCCATCAAGGTGCAGGACTCCTTAACTGCCTTTTTAACGACCGCCTTCAGTTCCTCATCAAGCACATCGGGTGCCGTCGGCGCAGGAATGGTACCGCCGAAATATTTTACAGTCATCGCGTGCGTGCGGTTGACAAGGTTGCCGAGAATATTAGCAAGGTCCGTATTGTAGCAGTTGACAACGTTCTCGTAGGTGATGGAGCCGTCCGCATTGTAGGGCATCTCGGAAAGCGCATAGTATCTCACGCCGTCCACAGAGAAATACTCTGCAAGCTCATCAGCATAAATGACGTTTCCGCGAGATTTAGACATCTTATCCACGCCCGAATTGAACCAAGGGTGTCCAAATACTTTTTTGGGCAGAGGCTCTCCCAGCGCCATCAGGATAATGGGCCAATAAATGGTGTGGAAGCGCAGAATATCCTTGCCGATGATATGTACATCGGCGGGCCAGCACTTTTGATACAGCTCAGGCTGCTCCCCAAGGTCGGGATCGTAGCCGAGCGCCGTGATATAGTTAGAGAGTGCGTCGATCCAAACATAAATGACGTGCTTGGGATCAAAGGGAACGGGAATGCCCCACTTGAACGAGGAACGGGAAACGCAAAGGTCTTGAAGCCCTGCCTTTAAGAAGTTGTTGACCATTTCCTTTTTACGGGATTCGGGCTCAATAAACTCGGGATGGGATTCAATGTATTCGATCAAGCGGTCCGCATATTTGCTCATTGCAAAGAAGTACGCCTCTTCTCTCGTACGCTCTACGGGTCTGCCGCAATCGGGGCATTTACCGTCCGAGGCTTGGATATCCGTGAAAAAGGACTCGCAGGGCGTGCAATACCAGCCCTCATAGTGTCCCTTATAGATATCGCCCTTGTCGTAGAGCTTTTGGAAGATGTGTTGCACGCTCTTGACGTGCTCGTCGTCCGTCGTACGAATAAATTTGTCATAGGACGCGCCCATTAAGTCCCAAATGCGCTTGATCTCGCCCGCAACGCCATCTACGTACGCCTTAGGCTCAATCCCTGCTTCCTTGGCAAGGTTTTCGATCTTTTGACCGTGCTCGTCCGTTCCGGTCAGGAAGTATACGTCCTTTCCCATCTGACGTTGAAAACGCGCATAGGCGTCGGACATAATAATTTCATAGGTGTTACCAAAGTGCGGCTTTCTGGAGCTATACGCAATGGCAGTCGTGATAAACACCTTTTCTTTTTTACAAGAGTTGCATTGACACATAATGATGTCCTCCAAGCGGGAATTTTAAGCACGGAGCAAAGAGGCGGCAAGCGTTGCTCTAGCACCGAGATAATACGGTAGAATAAGGATAAGGGGGATCCCTAGCAACAGAAAGGAAAGGATCCAAAGGGGCAAAAAGGAAAGTCGAAAGCGGCGAAGCAGATACGCCCTTCCCTGCATACGGCGCACCGAGAGTGCGCGCAGTTGCCGATAGGATAAAAGGGGGGCAGACAGAAACGCCGCATCTAAGAGAAAAGAGTCGCGGCGCCATCTCGCGGCGGCGCGAAATATCAAAAACAAAAGAAGCAAGCACATCAGTGCAAACAGCATAGCTCCTGCGTAACGCTCTATATCCAAAAGACGCATAATCACGCGGTTGCCGACAACCAGAACGCCCAAGAGCGCGCCGCCGCAAAGCACGGTACGCAAAAGCGCATAAAAGCCACGCTTCAGTGCGTAGAAATAGCGTTTTTTGTGCGTAAAAAAGTAAAACAAAAGAGATAAGCCGCGCTCTCCAAAAAGAAGATCGTGAAGCAAAAGCGCCCGTACGCCACAAAGGAACGGAGCCAACAAAAGAAGCGAAAGAAGACACACCCCGCCCATAGAAAGCACGAGGCGAAGTGCGTAAGAATCCACAAAGGAAACGAGGCTCCAAAAGATAAATGAAGCCCCTAAAAAGGCGAGCAAAATGAAAACACAGGATAAAAACAGCGGCAGATAAAGACGCAAGCGCGCCATATGGCGTATACTTCTTTTTTTGCACAAACGAATTAAAACAAGCGGATGCATTTGACCTCCCAAATAATTTTTATCAATTATTCGGCAGTTTTTCCTGTTTTTATACATAGCGGAAAAATTTTACATCCATACAAGGTATATTGTATCACAAACCCCAAAGAAAAGCAAGAAAAAAGGGGGATTTTTTTCCCTTTTCTTATTTTTTTCTTCTTTTATTTTGCTATGAATTGACTTTTCCCATAAAAAGTGTTAAAATATTCAAGAAAGAAAACACAAAGAGGTTTTAGATATGACGATCAATGAAAAAAATACCCTACGCCAAGAAATCATCCAAGCGACGGAAGAGCTCTGCGAGATCGGGCATCTCACAAAGGGACAGATTCTTGTTGTCGGTTGTTCCACGAGCGAGGTTTGCGGCGCAAAAATCGGCACAGGCAGTGCCCCCGACGTTGCAGAGGTTTTGGTGTCGGGAATTTTATCCGTGCTTTCGCCGCGCGGTATCTATCTTGCCGCACAGTGCTGCGAGCATTTAAATCGCGCTATCATTGTGGAAAGGGCGGCACTTCCCTATGCCGATCCCGTCAACGTCGTGCCTGCCCCCAAGGCAGGGGGATCCTTTGCAACGGCTGCTTATGCCGCTTTTAACGATCCTGTTGCTCTTGAGGCTATTTCGGCGCACGCAGGGCTCGATATTGGAAATACCCTCATTGGTATGCACCTGAAGCAGGTTGCCGTTCCCGTCCGCCTGTCGGTCAAGACGGTGGGAGAAGCGCCCCTCGTTGCTTCGAGAACGCGCCCCAAATTCATCGGCGGAGCGCGTGCAGGCTACGACGAATCCCTATTATAAAAAAGTTCCCGTTGAGATGCACTTTCTCAACGGGAATTTTCATTCGTCGCGGTATTGCTTGCTTTTGACGGCGCGCTCAATTTCGCGGTCGGCTTGATTTTTGGCAATGGTTTCCCTCTTATCATAGAGCTTTTTACCCTTGCAAAGCCCAAGCTCCATTTTTACCCGTCCTCGGGAGAAATAAAGGGATAGAGGAACTAGGGTGTAGCCATCTCTTGTCAGAAGCCCAAGCAGCTTTCTTAACTCTTGCTTATGCATTAAGAGCTTTTTTTCTCGCATAGGATCGGTATTATAGCGATTCCCCTGCTCATACGGACTTATGTGAAAGCCAAGCACGAATAGCTCTCCCTCGCGGAAACTACAAAACGAATCCTTTAAATTGACCCGTCCGCCGCGCACAGACTTTACCTCGGTACCGAAAAGGGCAATTCCTGCTTCATAGCGCTCGACAACAAAATAGTCGTGGTACGCCTTTTTATTTTGTGCGATAATTTTTCCTTTTTCTTTTTCTGCCACTATTTTTCCCAACGCTTTCGATACAATTTGCTAGCACCATTATACCATATGCGAACAAAAAAAGCAATAGTGTTTTGATGGGGACAAGAAAAAAGGGGTAAAATTCTGTGTACTATTGACTTTTTTCTTTCGGGTTGGTATAATAAAGTCTAAAGAAACAAGAACAAAGGAGTGCTTATGGCACGCTACGAATCCATTGAAGCCTTGGTGGGAAACACCCCGCTTTTGGCTTTAAAGCATATTGAAAAGGAATACGCGCTAAAAGCGCATCTCTATGCGAAGCTAGAGTGCTTCAACCCCGCCGCCAGCGCTAAGGATCGCGTGGCGCTTTCGATGATCGAAAGTGCTGAAAAAGACGGGCTTCTCTTTCCCGGTGCAACAATCATCGAGCCAACCTCGGGCAATACGGGAATCGGGCTTGCCGTCATCGGTACCGCAAGGGGCTACCGCGTGATCATCGTTATGCCCGACAGTATGAGTATCGAGCGTCAAAAGCTGATGAAGGCATACGGCGCAGAGCTGATCCTAACTCCTGGCGCACTTGGAATGCGAGGGGCGATCGAAAAGGCGGAAGCGCTTGCCAAGGCGATTCCGAACAGCTTTATTCCCAATCAGTTTGAAAATCCCGCAAACCCTCTTGCCCATTATGAAACGACGGCAAAAGAAATTTGGCGAGATTTGGACGGCAAGGTGGACGTGCTGGTAGCAGGTATCGGCACGGGCGGAACGATCAGCGGCTGTGCCCGCTATCTAAAGGAAAAGAATCCTGCGCTATACGTCATCGGCGTTGAGCCCGCATCGTCGCCCCTTTTGACCAAAGGAACGGCAGGCGCGCACGGCATTCAAGGCATTGGTGCAAATTTCGTACCGAAAACACTGGATAAAGCCCTCTTAGATGAGGTTTTGGTAGCAAATGAGGAAGACTCCTATGCATTTGCGAGAGCCTTAGCAAAGAAAGAGGGAGTGCTGGTCGGCATCTCTTCCGGCGCCGCGATTTCTGCCGCCGCTTATGTATCGAAATTAGACAAATTTTGCGATAAAAATATTGTCGTGATTCTTCCCGATTCCGGTGAAAGATACCTTTCCACACCGCTTTTTGACTGATTTTTAAAGGAGCTTTTATGAAAAACGAAAGCAAGAGCAATCTCGATTTGGCAATGGCAAGCATTCTTGAGGGATACAAGGATAGCGCCCTTCCCTTGCGTGACGCCGCGTCCTCTCCAATGCCTAACCGCCGCGAGATCGTAGACATTATTTTAAATCTTCACCGCATCCTCTTTCCCGGCTTCTTCGAGAACGGCGAGGATTCCGTATTGCGGTCCGAGGACGCCTTGGATCTTCTCCTTTACGAAACCTATTACCGCTTAAAGCGGCAAATTATGCTTGCCTTTTCTTTTCTGGATACGGAAAAATCCTTTTCTGAATTTGAAGAAATGGCACAAGACGTTTGCGACACCTTCTTTGCAAAGCTCCCACACATTCAAAAAATGCTGCAAAAGGACGTTAACGCAGGCTTTTTGGGCGACCCCGCCGCACAAAGCAAAGAAGAGATCGTCATTTGCTACCCCGGCTTTTATGCGATCTCCGTCTATCGCTTTGCCCACGAGCTTTATGAAGCCAAGGTACCGCTTTTGCCCCGTATTATGACAGAGCACGCCCACTCCTTAACGGGTATTGACATCAATGCCGGTGCTGTGATCGGTGAAAACTTCTTTATCGACCACGGAACGGGCATCGTTATCGGTGAAACCTGCGTCATCGGCAAAAACGTGAAAGTCTATCAGGGTGTGACGCTCGGCGCGCTTTCCACGCGCGGCGGTCAAAGCCTTGCGGGCGTTCGCCGTCACCCCACGGTCGAAGATAACGTGACGATCTATGCAGGCGCAACGATTTTGGGCGGTGACACCGTCATCGGGAAAAACTCCGTCATCGGCGGCAACTGCTTTGTCACGAAGCCCATCCCGCCGAATACGAAGGTATTTGCCGCAACGCAAGAGTTAACGTTAAAGCCCAGCAACATCAATAAGGAATAACAAAAAACGCCGAGAAATCTCGGCGTTTTTTTGTGGACTACGGCGTGCGAAGTCCTTTGGGATAATGGTTTTTAGCCACGTTTCCAACGACCTTAATGCCGCCAAGCGATGCACCTAACACCGTTACGACGCCAAAGCCGTCCGAAATCCCCTCTACGGGTATCGTTTCTCCGTGCAAATACGCTTGTAGCTCTTTTGAATCGAGGGCTAGAGGTAGCTGGATGCGGAAATTCTTTCCAAGGGCGGAAAAGAGGTGATGGTGCGGAGCGAGCCTGCCCTTTTGCACCGTTCCGACCGTGACACCCGCAAGGTATACGCGGTTGGGCGGCAGCGGCACACCGTCAGGGATTAAAGAAATCGTTTCCCCTTGTTTTATGAGGATATAGTCGGGCAGAATCTCCGAAATCGGTTTTACAAAAACTTCTTTGAAGAAGGCTTCGACAACCTTCTTTTCTTCCTTTGAAATCGCATTTTTCACACCTTGATAACAAACGCGTGATGGCTCTTCCCCGCCCGTTTTCTGTAAAAGGCACATAAACTGCCCTTCGCCAGGATGAATGTGAGGATAAAAGCGGCGCGCTTTTTTGAGCGCTTCCGCGTGCTTTGCACCCGCAAAGGCGATGCCGTTCGCTGTGACTGCTTTTACTTCATCCGACACCTCGCAGACGGAAAACGCGGGATGAGACTCCAAAAAGGCATCGATGTTTTCCTCATTTTCCTCAAGCGAAAAGGTGCAGGTCGAATACAGTAGGTATCCGCCATCCTTTACCACCGCCGCCGCGTGTGCAAGGATCTCCTTTTGACGTGCGCTACACATAGGAACAAGCTCAGGCTTCCATTCCTCGCCTGCTACGTCATATTTGCGGAACATTCCTTCCCCTGAGCAAGGCGCATCGACAACGACCAGATCAAAAAAGGAAGAAAACCACGACGCGATCACATCGGTCGATACATTCGTCACGAACGCGTTTTTGACGCCCAGACGTTCGATATTCCCTGCCAAGGTCCTACACCTTGGTAGGTTAATCTCGTTGGAAAGAAGAAATCCCGCATCACCTACCGCAGAAGCAATTTGCGTGCTTTTTCCACCGGGGGCTGCACAAAAATCGGCGACACGCCATCCTTTTTCGATCGTAAGGCAGCTAAGCGGCGCGATGGCGCCGGGGTCTTGCGAATAGACTGCACCCGCGTGGTGCAAGGGATGGTGCCCGATCTTGGCAAGCGAAGATATATATCCTTCTTTGCTGTAAGATAGCGGACGAAGCTCCTTTTCAAATGTAGAAAGGAACGCTTCTTTTGATATTTTATCGGGATTGTACCTTACTGCGTGGACCGATTCTCCTTCGGAAAGCGCTACGCAGAATTTTTCGTATTCATCCCCAAGCAAAAGACGCATTCTTTCTAAAAACAGGGGTGGAATCATTGTGACCTCCGAGTTTGTTCAAATAGCCAACGAATCATATCGGGACACGTTGCAACTTCTCTCCAAATGAAGGGGTACTCTCCAGTGGATGGATATACTCTTTTCATCAAAAACTTCACAAAATGCCCCTACAAAATACTTCGTAGGGGCATTGTTTTTTATTAGCCTACGATACCCGATCTTTCAATACCCTGTACGAGGGATTTCTGACAGAAGAGGTACAAAACCACAAGGGGTAAAATAATCATAATACCGCAGGTGTTGTTGATTGCTGTGTAATACAGCGTCTGTGCGGCGTAGCTTGCCGCAGTTTCGAGGCTCTCGGGAATCTGCAATATGTTCGGCATCAGATGAATCGCTTCTCCGTTGAAGAAGACAGAGGTATAGAAGTCATCCGTCCACTGCCAACAGAAGGAGAAGAGGAAAATCGTAATCATCATCGGAACAGAAAGCGGAATGATGATCTGGAAGAAGGTGCGGAAGGTGTTGGAGCCGTCCACGTAAGCGGATTCTTCCAGCTCGTCGGGAACACCGGTAAAGAACTGACGCATCATAAAGATGTAAAGTCCGTTCTTAAATCCGAGTCCGAAGATCGAGAGGATCAAAAGGGGTGCGAAGGTATCCATTAAGTCGAGCGTCAAGCCATTCGCAAAGCCGCCGTTAAAGATACCCGTTACGAACTTAAAGAGTCCGGGGATATTCAAGCCTTGAATACCGCCAATATCGAAATAACGGAAGTGCATCATCATCGAAAGACGAATGGTTTCGTGAGGAATGATCATCGTAACGACAACCAGGATCATCACAAGACCGTTGCCCTTAAACTTGAATTTGCAAAGACCGTATCCGACAAGCGTACAGATAAAGGTTTGAATCAAAGCGGTGGAAAGCGAAAGCAACGTGGTATTGAAGAATGCGGAAAAATATCCGTTCTCCAAAATGATCGCCTTGTAGATATCCAGCGTCGGGCTCTTAGGAATTACGCAGACCGTAGGGTCGACGAAGTCCGAGGGGGACATAAAGGAGCCCGCAATCTTAGAAAAGAAAGGAAACAGAATAACGTACGAAACGCCGATCATCAAGATCAAGCGGAAGATGTACCAAACGACGTTGGTCAAGAAGTAAACCGAGAAGATCTTGGACTTCAATCTCTCAAGAAGAGGGGTTCTGTCCTCAAACTCTACACGGATTCTGTTTTTGCTCTCTTTCATAACTTTAGGAGCTTTTTGCGTGTTATCCATGTCGTTTACCTCCTTAATCACGTTTTTGGTAGAAGACGAAGGACGAAGCAATCAGAACGAAGAGTCCGATGATCGCCATAATTACAAGGAAATAGATCCACGACATTGCCGTTGCCGTTTCCTGCGCGGATTCATAAACGCCTGCAATAAACTTCATCACTACGTTGCTCTGGCTTGTAAAGGAGTCGATAATGGTGTATATCGCGTTTACAAGTATCATCGGGCTGATCATCGGGAAGGTGATCTTCCAGAAGGTTTCCCAAGCGGTTGCACCCTCAATATTGCTCGCCTCGTAAATCGAGGGAGAAATACCCTGAAGGCCCGCCAAGAAGATGAGCATCTGTACGCCGGAACGGTTAACAATATCATAAATACTGTTAACTGCGTTTGCAACGTATTCAACGAGTCCCGAACCGATCTTGACACCCTCAAAGAGCCGTTCAATATCCATCGCCGAAACGATCTCAGAGGAAGCGTTTCCGCCCGAACCGTCCGAGATACCGCCCTCTGCGCCGCCGCCCATATAGTCGGACAGGGTGTCAGAGGCATTGATCGTTTCCATCAGACCCGTGGAAAGAACGACGGGAATGAAGAAGATGGCACGGAATGCGGCACGGCCAAGCATCTTCTGATTCAAAACGACGGCGATGAAGAGCGAGAAGATCAAAATCATCGGCGTATCAACCAACAGCTGCTTGATACCTGCCAAAAGCGTCGTTCCGAAGGATGCGTTTACAACCAGGGCTTGGTTGTAATAATACAAGCCCTGGAATTCCAGAACGTAACCGCCACCGCGGACGTTGATGATCTGGAAGAACGAGTAACAGATCGAGTCAAAAATGATGGGCAAATAGATGGCTACGATACCGATAACAAACGGAAGAACGAAAAGCCATCCTGCGCGCGCCTTTCTCTTTGTCAAGGAAGGAGGACGCTTTACTTTGGGCTGTTTGCCCTTGAAGAGATTTAGTGCTTTATTCAAAATTCAGTCCTCCTTTCTTAGTCTGCAAGCGTTGTGCCGTTGATACGAGCGAAGCCGTACGCGGGAACCTCAAACGCTTCCCCGCCGTTTACACCCTCAAGACGCACATTAATGCTATACGTGTTGTAGTTGAGTACGAAACGAACGATATCGTTGCCCTTTGCATAGGTTACAAGTACGATACGGTCCGAAGCGTCGGTATAAGCGGTCTTTTCGTACTTATCGCCATCCTGTGCGAAGGAGCTTGTGATGTTATACTCAGGCAAGAGCGTTTCGTCAAGATCCTTAAACGCCTTGATGTCCGCATCTTCCTCAGCCGTGACAACGCAGTTTTCAGAGTTTGTAATAAAGTCTTCAAGAACTGCTTCTTGTCCGTCGGTCAACGGCTTCTTGGTCAAAGCGATAATGGCAGTTTCAAGAGCCGTACGATTCACGGACACCGTGATCGCCTTATCATAGAGGTTTTCAAAGGGCGTATTTGCCTTGTACGCATCAAGCGCATCCGTTACGATCTTCTTATCGGCATCCGAGAACTTATCCTCTGCATAGCCCAAAACGTACAGTACGCGCGCTAAGAGCTTTTCCGAGGCATCTGCTGCCGTAAGGTCGATCGATCCACCGGTGATCAAATTCTGCGCGGTCTGCTGAATACGAAGTGCGCGACGCTTTGCGTTCACAATAGTTTTATACTGTGCGGCAAGGTCAGCGGCGAGCTCGTTGTTAAAGCTCTTTTCATTTCTTTCGTTCTCAGTTTCCGTAAGAACACGCTCAGCAATGATAAATTCGTGGTCTACGATGTTATAAAGCTGAAGATCGCCAATCGCGCCGTTGAGCTTGTTGTACTGCTCAACGATGGTGCTAAACCAAATGTCAAAGCGAACCGAGTAGAACTTACTTAACTCCTCATCCTCTTTCAAGAGGTTGCTGTTCTGATAGATGAGCATATAGTAGAGGAGCGATCCGTTTTCAATGGACTTAAGGATCTGGTACGAGCTATCGCCCGCCTCGTTGATAACGCCGCCGGCATAATTGATATAGCCGTGAAGCACCATACCGAAGAAGGGTACCGATTTGCTTTCGTACTTATATTTGCTCGAATCCAGCGGAACGTTAAGGACGTGGTCCAAATAACGCACGCTGAAGATATTACCGCCATCAGCCATTACAGACTGATACTTCTCATCGAGAAGCGCAAGAGAATCTGCAATGTACTTCTCTGCATCCTGACGGTTAAGGGGTTCATCCTTGTTAAAGTCGGAGTTTAAGTCGCTACCCAAGGTAGAAACGGAAATTCCGGTAGGATTATACTTGGAATACGAGTCTGTAAACTTCTCTACCATCTCAAAAACAGAGGCGGGAGAAATACAAACATCGAAGAAGGACTCAAAATCCTGATATACGGGATTATAGAGCTGCTTGGAGCAATAACGGTCGTCAACTGCACGGGACGCGTACTTCTTGAGATTGATACCGCTCTTATAGCGTGCATAAGAGAAGTCAAACTCGGGATAAAGACCGATTCCCTTTTCAGAGGCAAAGGTCTGCAACTCCTCAAAGCCGCTCTTTCCGCCTACCGATCTCATCCACTTAACCTTTTTGGGATAATCGCCGGAAAGACCGCCGTTGGTGTAGCCCGTCAGTTTAAAGTTCACGTTCGTGATGCCCTTCTTTTCAAGCTGCGTGTACATCGTTTGGATGTCCTCAAAGCTTGCAAGAGGTACGTCAACGTTTACGGGAATGGAAAGGATCTTTTTAACCGTTTCAATCGAACCGAGCGTTTCAACGTAAAGCGGGAGCTTATCCTTCTCTACGTCTGCGTCCTTGAGTGCCGAAAGCGTACCGTTGGCTACGAGGTAGTCGCGGTAGGCGTCCGCCATACCCGAATACGATGCTTCATAGCGGTCGCCGCTTTCCTTGGCGTCCTTTTCGAGATTCGTTTCATCAAAGAGCATCATATACTTCATTTTATAGAAGCCGGTGTACTTTTTGTCGGAAACGATGGTCATCGTCTTGTTATCTGCAACAGAAATGACCTCGGAAAGGTTGTATTCGTCGGAAGGTCTGGGATATACCATAACGTATGCCGAGGCATAGTTGTATTCACCGCCACCAAAGGTAGTAGCAACGTCGGCAAGGGCATCGCCGTCTTCCAAGACGGCAAAGAAGCCGTGAGCCTTAGCGGGCTCTGCGTTTGCGTCATCTTCATCGGACGCTTTGTCCTTCTCTACAATACCGAATACAGGCATACGAATTGCTTCGGAGTGCTTTGCATTTGTATCAATGTTGTAATACGCAAAGTCCTCACCGTAGACCGTTCCGGTAAGCGTAAAGGGCACCTTGCCGTCCGAGGTAGCCTGAGAATAGAAGTCCTCAAATTCAACGAGCGCACCGCTTCCATCGGGATAGAAGACGTATCCGTCGTTCATAAGGTTACCTGCACCGAAGAAGGGCAAAGGCTTTACATAGCGAAGCGTGTACTTCGACTCATCAAAGCGAATGCTGCTTGCAGGGATGCGAACCGAAAGACCGTCATCCTCAAGAACGTACTCGATGGCTACGCGGAAAACGGGCGTTTCGTTTACATCGGGGCGATAACCGGTCTTAGAGTGCATTTCATCCAGCGTTTCAAAATTGAAATCGGGGCAATAGGACTTAAGAATGTTCTCAAGGTCTACGCGCTCCTTGTCCTGGATACCGGCGTTCTGCAGATAAAGCGTCGCGCCTTCACCGCCCTGGCTTACAGGCTTGAAGATAGGATACTTCTTTGCGAGGTCCTCGCGAAGGCTGGCGTCAACGCTATCATATGTAGCGGCAAAATACCAGGAAGAAAATCTGTTGTAATCGCTCATCGCATCGGTATATGCTTCCGAATAAGAGCCGAATTCAAACAAAATTTCGTCCAAAACAGCCTCGAAAGGATCTAAAACGTGCTTGCGATAGTCCTCAGCCGTAACCACACCGGGGATCAGATAGGTCGTGTTCAAGCGGCCCATCGTGTATTCCACACGGAAGCCGTTTTTCATTCTCTTCACAACGATCTGATCGCGAGCAGCCGCCTCTACAAAGCTGTGGAAGCTCTGGGGCGTGCCCGTGTTATCAAGGAAGGAAACCTCAATTTGAGATAACAGCTTGGTAAAAACGGTGTTATCGCTGATATCGGGAGTCGTTGTAGTCGCGCCACCCGTAATCGTGCTGAAATCATAGGGATTGGAGGTGAGCACCTGCTTGGTTGCCACATTCAAATAGGCAACCTCACCCGTGTAAGGGTTGCAATACAGCTTGTATCCGCCTGCGCTCGCCATAAGCTGCATAAAGGGGAGTTGATTTTTTCCGTGCGGAGAGAGCTGATACATCAAGAACTCATATCCGCTGTCAAAGTTACGGTTGTACGAATCCACGAGAATGTCGTCGTGGGTAAAGGTTTTATCCTCATCAAGGACCGTGTCCGGCGCAAGGTCGGCAGAATCGTCCGCGAAAGCGGTAACCGTCGTTATCGTAAAGCAGCTAAGCACGGTAGCGAGGACAAGCATAAAGGAAATTAGTTTTTTCATTATTCAGATCCTCCCTTCCTTAGCGATAAGAAATTTCCATAATGATCGAGGAAACAAAGGAAACCATCTTTCCAATGAGGCTCGAGAACAGGAAACCGACGAACATAATGACTGCCATACCGACGATGGTTGCCACACACATCAAAAGGTTTTTGCCGAAGGAATAGTCGTGTGTGACCATCGTGCCGAAGAAGATGAGCATTCCCGCCCATACGAATGCCAAGGTAACGAGCATAGAGGCAATCGCAGATTCCTCTAAGGTTACAAAGTTGGACATAACGGTGGAAACGATCAAGAAGAGGGGCAAAGGAGCCAACGCATACGAGGTTGCGATGAAGATATCCTTAAAGGAGCCCTCGCCCTCAAAGAGCGTAGTCAAGCACCAGTTGGAAATGATCCAAAGGATGAAAGGAAGTCCCACCGAAAGGATCTGTGCAAAGATGGTGGAGAATTCGCCCTCGGGATTCATAACGTATCCGGTACCGATGGACTGATAGTAGAAGCTCAGGATCACGACGCCCAAAATGATGAGCGAAGCGCGAATCGAGCCGCGTTTTTCGTGCTTGAGATCCCAGAATCCGTCAAACGGATGGAACACAAGGTGGAAAACGTACATCAATTCTTGCACAAGTGTCTTTCTGTTGACACCGAGAAGTGCAACCTTTGCGTTATACTTCCCTGCGAACTTCATCCACTTGGAGATCAAAACGACAAGAGCAACGACTACGATAAGGATGAGGGGAATGAACTTTGCGATCCATTCCTTACGCACTTCCTTGTACGCGTTAGACCAGTTTTCCGAATCATACGCAGCGGAAAGGTATTCCATCGCAAGGTCGTAACCCGTCTTGTTATAGTCCTCATTGACATCTGCAACGTCAATAAGCTCGCCATCGATGAGATATCCGACGACCTCTTTGCCGCTTGCGCCGCCATACTGTGCAACGGTGCTTTGCTTGTAATATACTTGACCGTCAACAGAAACAAAGGTTGCATCACCCTGACGGTAGTACGCACGGCCTACACCGATGTAGGCAGAGTCAAAGTTGTTGTTGTACTGCAAAACGCTGAGCCAAGCGTCAACCGATTCCTCGTATTTGCGCTCGTTTTCACAGCGAAGTGCATTCAAAAGAAGATTGCCGTAATCGGTTCTCTTGAAAACCGTAAACGCCTTTGCATCTCTGTCCAAGATGATAAGTCTGTCGCCCTGGTAGGTAATACCTGCGATGGTTTGAACGTTACCCTCTTGGATACCAACGTCACCAAACGCAAAGAGCAAAATGCCGTTTTGGTCATAGGTAAATACCTTACTGCGCTTTTGGTCGGCAATCGTCCAAGTGCCCTCATCGCCGATTGCAACGTCAACGATGGTGGATGCACCCAAACGGTCAACCTTGGTCTGGTCGGTGGTGCGGTTCAAAACGTCAACCTCACCGCCGGGGGCGAAGAAGCCGTTTCTCTTCATAATCTCAGCGCCTGCGGAGTTGAGCTTCTTAACGGGAGAATAATCTGCTTCCTTGCTCTCGATCGCAGACTGCTGCTTATCGGAGTCGATCGTGCTGGTGGTGACGTAAATAAATCCGTCGTCGTCGATCGAAATGTTGTTAAACTCCGTAGAGGTATTCTTCTTGGAAGCTTCGCGTTGCTCTGCGGTCTGGAAGCGGCGCAGAATGATCTCAAGGGCATTGTAATCGCCCTTCTGTGCGCCGATATATCCCGTAAAGACGCCATCCTTTGTCATAACGATGACACCCTCAAAGGTGGTATAAGAGATTACGAAGATTCTCTCATACTGGTCAACGGCGACCGCAACGGGGTTGTATTGCGTGGTAGCGCCGAAGAGCGTACCCGTAGGCTTTCCGATCACGCGCTCACATTCGCTGAAATTGCCGTATCTGTCAAAGACGACGATTCTCTCATTGTTGGTGTCGCATACGTAAACGTATTTATCGTCAACAAAGACGCCGCGGCAATCATCAAAGGAGTCTTCAAAGCCGTTGTTTTTGAAGTTCTGGATGGTTGCCTTGACCTTGTAGTCTTCGCCCGACAAAATGATGATACGGTCGTTGTTCTCGCCCGTGTCGGCAAGATAAACATTTCCCTCATCATCCGCAAAAACGTCCGTAAGCTTATTGAAATTTACGGGGTTTGTGGTGTTCGAGAAAACGTCGGCGTAGGTGTACGTCGTGGGCGAGGAATACGCAGCGGGAGAATACAGAGCAAATCCGTCAGCCGAATAGGTATACGTCTGATACGGCTCTGCTGCGGCACCCGGGACACACCCGAGTACCGTAACCACTGCCAAAACGAACAGGAGGAGCGTAAATATTTTTCTGTTTTTCATACGTTTCCTCCTTAGTCTTTCATACCCGAGCTACCCATCGTTTCGATGATCTGGCTCTGGCTGAGAACGAATACTGTGATAGGAACGATCATCATAACGACCGTTGCGGCTGCCGAAGCACCGGCACGCTGTACGCCTGCCGTAACGACCTGGTTGATCGCATAGTTGAAGGTCTTAAGCTCCTCGGAGTGGATGTAAATGGAAGCACCCGTGTTCCAAAGTCCCTTGAAGGACTCGATGATCAGGGTCAGCCACGCAGGCTTAACCATTGGCATCGCGATCGTTAAGAAGGTTCTAAATTCCGAAGCACCGTCAAGTCGCGCAGACTCGAGAACCGAATCCGCAACCGAGCTTTCCATAAACTGCTTCATTAGGTACAGACCCATCGTGCCTGCCAAAGCGGGAACGATGATCGCAAGATATGTATCGACCATACCGAGCGCCGACATAATGATGAAGTTAGAGAGCTGGTTGACCGTCTGGTGGAACATCAGAGAAAGAACGACAACTTGGAAGAGGAAGTTTCTTCCGGGGAACTTCATTTTTGCAAGGGCGTACGCCGCCATCGAAGCAACGATGAGGTTACCGAAGGTGCCGCAAAGGGTGATAAACACCGTGTTAAAGATGTATCTCGAGAAGGGCACCCAAGAATCGTTCATAAGGGAGAACAGATCTCCGAAGTTTCCGAGCGTCGGGCTCTTAACGTAGAAGCGCGGGGGGAACATCCAAAGCTCATCAAGAGGCTTTAGGGACTGCATAATAACATACAGCATCGGCAGAAACATAAATGCGCCAAGGATCACCAGCAAAAACGTAATGCCGGCGTCACCGCCTGCCGAACGGTTCAGGACAACTCTATGGCGACGTGTTCTTAACTTTTTGCTCATATCACTGTCCCACCTTCGAAAGCATTTTCTTGATGATGAGGTTACATCCAAGCATTATCAAGAAGAGGAATACTGCGATTGCCGAGGCATAACCGACCTCGTAACGCTGTCCGCCGTAGTCGTCCAAGTGGTGCATAATGGTATGCGCCGCATAATCGACCGAGGGGAATCCGCAAAGTGCGGTTACGACCGCACCGAAGCCGAATGCACCGGTAATTGCAAGCACGGCACCGAACATCAGCTGAGGACGCATCGTCGGAAGCGTAATGTACCAAAGCTCTTGCCAACGGTTTTTAACACCGTCCACAGCGCCTGCCTCATACTGACTGCGGTCAACCGTTTGAAGACCTGCAATGAAGGAAAGGAAGGCAGTACCGAGAGAGGTCCAAAG
>JAZSBJ010000043.1:0-1605 GCA_045602305.1 Eubacteriales bacterium
AGATAATTACGACACGATTACGATTCATTGCGTACTAAGAGCTATAAGGTTGAAATTCTACGAATTTCTCCAACCCATTTATTTGCCATTTTCTTTCGCCGTTTTCGATCCGCCCCAGCCGCATAGTCGTCTGCCTTCGCCACCCAAGCGGCGACTTGGCATACTCCTTGCTTTGTGGGGTATCGCTTTGAAAAAACACCGCACTGCGGTGTTTTTTCTTTGCTACCTCTCGGAGTATATTATACACCTTCGGATCGAAAACGACGAATTTTCCTCCAAATCTGCCGAGCCCTTATCAAACTAAAAGAAATCCATTCAAGCCTTACGCTTGAATGGATTTCTTTTTTCCTGCTTTTCGATCAAAACGAACAGTGCCACCGTGATCAGCTCGTAGGGGAGCGGTACGAATTCACCGGGATTCACCTGACTCATCAGGAAAACGCCGAGATAGGACAAAAAGAGACAAAGCGTACACGGACCGAGTCGCAAAAGAGCGGAGCGCACGCGCAAAACGATCTGCCAGAGGTAGGCAAGGATGCCGACAAGACCCATACTGCCGATCACCTGCGGAATAAACATATGGTAAAAATACATCGCGCCCTGCCGCGGATTGTAAAGATCACTGTTTCCGCTGTACCCGATCCCCTGCCCGAAGATCGGCGCCGCCTTAAAGCCCTCGATCGCGCGGTCGATCAGGAGGAAGCGCGCCTCATCCTCCTTAACGATCTTTCCGCCGAGAAGACGGTCGAAGAAAAAGGACAGATCATATTGCCGATACAAAAAGAAAAAAGCGAAGCCGCAAGCGAGAAGGACTGCGGAATTTGCAAGCTTTCGCCACCTGCCCTTGCCAACGAGGACGGCGTACGGGATGAGAAGCGCCATCTCAACCGTGCCGAACAAAATCCCCCCGCGGGAGGAGGTGCAAAGAAGCGCCGCATACATCAAAACGCAAGCAAGCACGTGCCAGGGTCCCTTGCGCGCAAAATAAAGCGGAAAGGGCATACAGAGCATCAGAACCGTTGAAATATTGTTGCGCCACTGGAAATTCAGGCTCAGCTTTCCCGCCAGCATCGCTTCCTTATTCTCAAGAAAAAAGTCGATGCAATGCTCCCCCACCATATACGCGGCAAAGAGCCCCCAAAGGTACATATAAAGCATAAAACGGCGCGTGATCTCCTCGCTGTCGTGCGCTTCGATGTCCGAGCGCATCAAAAGATAGAGCAGGAGCATTCCAAAGCCGAGCATCAGAACGTGGTAGATCGCCGCCCCAGCGAAATAGTCGCGCGCGCTGATGTAGAAGGCGCCGCCGAGCGTCAGCGCGACCGCAACGGCAAGCGAGCCTGTGAAATGCTCACCAAGCTTGATCGGGTGGCGGTAAACGGCAAGATGGAAAATAAAGCAAAGCGCCGCCGGGATCAGCATCCACATATACGGCGAGAAAAGCGCATAGCCGTCGTACGCCGTCAAAACGAACGCCGCGGGGAACAAAAGCGGTAGCATCACCGAGCAGAAATCGTCGCAGACCAGAAGATAGAGCATCACGATCCAAAGGAAGGCGATCGCCCCCGTGACGGGCTTTTCAAAATGAAAGATCAAAACGGCAAG
>JAZSBJ010000044.1:0-7468 GCA_045602305.1 Eubacteriales bacterium
GGTTGACATAGATCTTGGTGTTCTCGTCAAGAAGCTCTGCGGGGACGGTAGCGCGAATGACCTCGCGGATCACGTCGGCGCGAATGGTTGCGTTGTCGACCTCTTCGGCGTGCTGAGAGGAAACGACGACCGTATCCACACGCACGGGCTTGCCGTCCTCATACTCCACGGTGACCTGCGTTTTTCCGTCGGGACGCAGATAGGGGAGCGTGCCGTTCTTACGCACCTCGGTGAGGCGCATTGCCATCTTATGTGCCAAGGAAATGGGAAGGGGCATAAGCTCCTTCGTTTCGTTGCAGGCGTAGCCGAACATCATACCCTGGTCGCCGGCACCCGTGTTAAGGGCGTCGGTCATCTCGCCGTTCTTCGCCTCGGCACATTTGTCAACGCCAAGGGCGATGTCGGGCGATTGCTCGTGGATCGAGGTGAGCACGGCGCAGGTGTGACAGTCAAAGCCGTATTTTGCACGGTCGTAGCCGATCTTCTCTACCGTTTGGCGCACGATGGTGGGAATGTCCACATATGCCTCGGTGGTGATCTCACCCATTACGGTGATGACACCCGTGGTGGCAAAGGTTTCGCACGCGACGCGTGCCATTTTATCCTTTTCGAGAATGGCGTCGAGAATGGCGTCCGAGATCTTATCGCAGATCTTATCGGGATGCCCCTCGGTGACGGATTCGGACGTAAATAACATTTTGCTCATAGCGGAAGTTTCCTTTCGGTCGGTAATTTACAGAATAAAAAAGCTCGGGACAGGCTCCCGAGTGCGGGGCGGTGACACCGCCAAATTCTCATCTATCGGGAATTAGCACCTTGTCGCAACAGGTTGCCGGGCTTCATAGGGCCTGTCCCTCAGCCACTCTTGATGAGATCATTTATATTTTAGCATATGCTAAAATAAAAAGCAAGGGTTTTTCCTCTTTTTTTATGTGCGCTGTTGTTTTTTTTGACTCGGTGTGGTAAAATAAAGAAAAGGAGTAAAAAAATGGATTTTAACCCTTCGATACATTTCACACTTCCCTCTTTCGTCCTGTTCGCGCTTCGCAAGCTCGCAGCGCACGGATATGAGGCATATGCGGTAGGGGGCGCGGTGCGCGATCTTTTGCGCGGCAAGGAGCCCCACGACTACGACATTGCGACGAGTGCGACGCCCGAGGAGATGAAGGCCGTTTTTGTAGGCTTTCGCACCGTAGAAACGGGCATCAAGCACGGCACGCTCACCGTTCTCATTGAGGGTGAGCCGCTGGAGATCACCACCTTCCGCGTGGACGGAGAATACACCGATGCAAGGCATCCCGATAGCGTGTCCTTTACTCGCTCGCTTCGCGAGGATACGGCAAGGCGCGATTTTACCGTCAACGCGATGGCGTATAGCCCCGATACGGGGGTTTGCGACTTTTTCGGCGGTGTGTCGGACATTGAAAACCGCGTTTTGCGTACGGTGGGCGAAAGCAGATTGCGCTTTTCCGAGGATGCGCTTCGCATTTTGCGCGCGCTTCGCTTTGCTTCGGTGCTTGGCTACCGCATTGAGGCACAAACGGCGAGCGCCATACACGAATTAAAGCACCTTTTGGGCGAGGTTGCGCCCGAGCGCATTCGAGAGGAATTTGTTAAGCTCATCGTTGGAAAGGACGCCCCCGCGGTGCTTCGTGAATATGCCGACGTGATCGCGGTGTTTTTGCCTGAGATCCTTCCCTTGATCGGCTTTTTACAGCACAACCCGCACCACGAATACGACGTTTGGGAGCATACGCTCCGCGCGCTCGGTGCCGCCCCAAGAGAAGCGCATCTTCGCTTGGCGCTTTTGTTCCACGACATCGGAAAGCCTTCCTGCTTTTTCTTAGATGATGGGGGCGTCGGTCACTTTTACGGGCACGCCGCAAGGAGTGCGGAAATCGCGGACCGAGTGATGCGCCGACTGCGCTTTGACAATCAAACGCGAGAGCGTGTTACGCTTCTCGTACAAAAGCACGACACGGTGCCAAGCCCCCAAACGCGGCAGTTTGCCCGTATGCGCTCAAGGCACGGTGACGCCTTTCTTACGGATTGGCTTTCGGTCGTGCGCGCCGACCGCACGGGGCAAAGGGCAACGCTTTCCGAGGACGGGGAGCGCGTGCTTGCCGAGGCAGAAGAAGCGGCAAGGGCGCTTTTATCCCAAGAGGACCGCATCTCGCTTTCTTCCCTTGCCATCGGCGGGGACGACCTTATCGCCCTCGGCTTTCGCGGACGCGAGATCGGCAAAGCACTCGACTATGCACTTTCGTGCGTGCTTGACGGCAAGGAACCAAATGAAAAGGAGCGTCTTTTAACGCGTATGGCAGAGCAAAAGGCGGCGCCCATCGAATGTGAGCGCAAATTTTTGATTCGATATCCCGATACCCGTCTTCTTCTATCCCTCGGCGCAAAAAAAAGTGAGATCACCCAAACCTATCTTGTTGCCGAAAAGGGCGCGACCGAACGCGTTCGGATGCGGACGGAAGACGGAAAAACGAGGTATACCCACACGGTAAAGCGGCGCATCTCCTCGCTCTCTGCCATCGAAGAGGAAAAAGAGATCTCGCGCAAGGAATACGAGCTTCTCCTTGGGAACACCGACAAAACGCGCCGTCCCGTCGAAAAGGTGCGCTATGCGCTTCCCTACGGGGGATACACCCTTGAGATCGACGTTTATCCCTTTTGGACGGGGCAAGCGGTGCTTGAGATCGAGCTTGGCGGTGAGGACGAGGAGCCCGCGATCCCGCCCTTCCTCTCGGTCATTCGAGAGGTGACGAGCGATCTTGCCTACAAGAACGTTTCGCTGGCAAAAGAGATCCCAGAGGAAGACAAAATCCCTTAAATGGTCTTGACTTATTCATATTTATTTGCTAAAATAGGAATGTTAATGAAATTAAAGGAGATGTATTATGCAATTCTTTCTTGAAACCACAACGGGAAACGGTGGCGGAAGCTCGCTTTTGACCATCGGTATGCTCGTGCTTGTCGTAGTTTTCTTCTATTTCTTCCTCATTCGTCCCCAGAAGAAGCAGGAGAAGGAAGCGGCAAATATGAGAAACTCGCTTGAGATCGGCGATGAGGTCATCACCATTGGCGGCATCATCGGTCAGATCGTAAAGATCAAGGGCGAAACCGTGACCATCGCTACGGGCAAGGACAGAACCACGCTGCGTTTTCTCCGCACCGCCATTCGTGAGGTGACTGTGAAGATCAACGCACCCGTCCAAGACGTGAAGCCTGCTGAGGCGCCCGTTGAAGCTGCACCCATTAAGGATGAGAGCGACAAGGTACAAGCAAACGACGCGGTCGAGGAAAAGACCGAGGAATAAGCCTTTAAAAAAAGAACGCGCGATACGCGTTCTTTTTTTCTTTTTCGGAGCATAGAATGGAAAAAACGAAGGCGTGCTGTGCGCGCACTCGCTCTGAAAGGAATCCGTTATGACAAATCAAAAGGAAGAACGAAAAGCCGTCCTTGGGCGACGCGCGGGAAGAACCCTTTTGGGGAGCGCTCTTTTCGCCCTGATCGGCGCACTTCTCATCGGCGGCGTTGTGCTTTTATCCGCATCGTTTGTTTTTTCAAGAGTTCCAAGGCTTGCGTCCTACATCGGTTCTGTGGGGGCGGGGCTTGGTGCTTTGACTGCGTTTTTCGGCGGTCTTATGGCAGGGAAACGGCATAAGCACGCGGGCGCGCTTGCGGGGCTTCTTTTCGGTGCGCTGTTTCTTTTGGCACTTTTGCTTCTCGGTCGTCTTTACGGGGGCGCGTCTTCCACCGTTTCCCGCTTGATCGGATACACCGTTTTCCTTTTGCTTGCGACGCTCGGCGGTGCGCTTGGGACGGTAGAGCTTAAACGAGGGCGCAAAAGAAGAAAACGGAGATAACTATTCTAAACGAATGTCGGCACCAAGGGAGAAGAGCTTTTCGGGAAGCGACTCATAGCCGCGCAAAACCACCTCTTCCCCCGCGATCTCACTTTCTCCCTCTGCCATAAGTGCCGCCGTAACGAGCGCAGCACCCCCGCGCAGGTCGGGGGCGGTAACGCTTGCTCCCGTTAGCGCACCCTTTTGGATCCGCAAAGTGTTTTGAGAGCGATAAACGAGGGCGCCCATTTTTCTTATCTCGTCGGCATAGGAGAAGCGCTCTTCCCAAACGAGGTCCGATATGGCGCCGCCCCCCTCTGCCCTTGTCAAAAGCACCGCCGTTTGCGGGTGCAAATCGGTGGGAAAACCCGGGTAGGGGGCGGCGGTGACCGTCGTCCCTATGATGCGCTTGACGGGATATACGGTGACGGTGTCGCCGCAAAAGCGAAAGGGGATATTCATTTTTCCAAAGGCGAGCAAGAGCGAGGACAGCTCTCCGTAGCGGACACGCTCTACCGTGACTTCGCCCCCCGTTGCCGCCGCCATAATTAAATAGGTGCCTGCCTCGATCGCGTCGGGGGTGACGGTGTAGCTACCGCCCGAAAGCATCGCACCGCCCTCGATATGTAAAAGGTCGCCCTCTGTGTAGATCTTCGCCCCCATTTGGCGAAGGAAGGAGATAAAGTCTAAAACGTGATGCTCGCGCGCATACCCAAGGAGCGTGCTTTTCCCCGCGACACCCAAGGCGGCAAGAATAAAGTTGACCGTTGCCCCCACCGAGGGGTAAGGGAGCGCGAAATGCGCCGCGCGGGGTGCTTTGTGCCGCACGGTGATGCCCTTTTCCTCTTCTTCCCAATCAATGCCCAAGGCGCAAAAGCCTGCGCGGTGGTAATCGAGAGGACGCACGCCGAAGGAGCATCCGCCGGGGTATGGGATGCTTCCCTCTCCAAAGCGGGACACGCTTGCCCCCAAAAGATAAGAGGACGCGCGGATCTTTTCCGCGCGCGCAAGAGCGTGCGTGGGTGGGTGTGCCCCCTCGGCGCATAAGGTGAGCGTTCCCACTTCCCGCTCTACCGTAACGCCAAGCGCGGATAAAATAGAGAGCGCAACGCGGACGTCCCCAATATCGGGCACGCCGTAAAGCGTTACGGGCGCGCGGCAAAGAAGCGTTGCAAATAGCATTGGAAGCGCCGCGTTTTTTGCGCCCTGTGCCCGTACCGTACCGTAAAGCGGTTTACCGCCCGAAATCAAAAAAGCCATCGTCATCCCCCATTCCGTTTCCATATCAGGATATGAAACGGCGTTTCTTTGGGTGATAACGGTGGCTTTTTACGGCTTTTCAGTCAAAATATCGGACGGCAAGGCGAACGACGAGCCCGTAGGAAACGCTCCCCTCGGTCCCCATACTGCCAAGATACGCGTCGTTGATGCTTCCCGCGATGTCCGATACCACGCTCCCCGAATAGGATTTGATCGCGCGGTTATAGGCGCGGATCTCCTCTTTGACGGTGGGGGAAAGCGCGTTCCACAGATCCGCGTAAAGCGTGGTGTCGGTGTCGTAGAGAGCGACCATCACGTATTGCAAGAGATTCACGTAGCCCGCGTAGCGCACGTAGGGATCGCTTGATGCCTCGCAAACGAGAAAGGCGGTAAAGTTCGCCTCATCCTCGCGGGCAATGCCGCGCGCGTGTGCCATCTCGTGGGCGGCGGTAAAGACGGTAGAAAAATCGGGGAATGCGGTGCAAACGTTCATTTCCCCCGTCATAAAGGTATACACACCCGTGATATGGGTGTACGCCATCGGCACGCTGAGTGCGACGGGCTTTGTACCGATGGGGTAGCTTTTGAGGAAGCCGTGCTTCTCTTCTACCCCTTCATAGGCAGAGATCAGGCGCACGTTCATTTCGCGATAGTCAAACGGCATCCTGCTTCCCTCTTCCAAAACGGCGACACCCGCCTCTTTGGCTGACGCATCGGCGCACACGGAAAGATGAAGGGCGAGGGCATAGAGGTTTTGCGCGTTGGGTTCCTCTTCCTCTAAAGAAAGACGCTCCGCAAGCGGGGGCGTAAAATACCCCGTTGCAAAGGTGAAAATGAAGAGCGTATAAAGCAAAAGCGGAACGCACAAAAGAAGCGCGAGCATTCGCGCGGCGCGTGCGGGATCCTTTGCCAAGCGGCGCGCGGCAAAAATTAAAAGAAATAAAAGGGCGGGCGACAAAAGAATGACCGTTTCCGCAATCGAGATGGGGAAAAGCGCGGAAAGATGGGCAAGGAGCGACCGCACGGGAGAGGTGATATAGGTGTTGCAGAAGAGGGCAAAGGGCGCGGATAACACACTGCCGACGTGCATAAGAAGCGCCGCAAAGGCGGGTATCAGAGAGATGAAAAGGGGGCGCCAAGGGCGGACGCTTCCCTTTTTTTCATCTTTTTTGGCGTTACACATTTTTCTTCCCCTTTCGAATGCAAAAAAGGAGCAGGAAAACGAAAACGAGGGCAAAAAGATACCCCAAAAGGTCGATCAAAACATCCGTCAAGGATGCGCCGCGATCGGGAACGAGGCGCTGGATCCCCTCATCCAAAAACGCAATTACAGCACCAAAGGAAAGCGTGAGAAGATAGGCGAAGCGCGCCCGTCCTTGCCATAGATACGGAAGAAAAGCAAAATGCGCGCCGAGGAGCGCATACTCGGCAAAATGGGCGAGCTTTCGCACGGTGTGGTGCGTAATATTCGGAAAAATGACACGCAAAAGCTCCAAGAAAAAGTAGCTCTCCCCCGTAGAAGCGGACGCCGATAAAAGAGAATTTGCAAAAATAAAGCAGACAACGCCCAAGGCGGAAACGCCCCAAAGCAGGGTGCGATAGCTTTTTTGCGACATAGTCTTTCTTCCTTTCATCAAGCGTTTGGATAAAAACTGGGGGGCAAGAGCCCCCCAAAAAATTTAACTGCGTTTGTCGATGGTGTAGGTGGGAACGAGCTCGTGCACGAGCTGCTTCATTTCGGGGCTTTCCGCATATGCCGCTTGATAAAGCTCGTCTAGCTTTTCAAAAAGCATTTTTTCGTCCAGCTCAATGGGCTTGCCGATGCTGATAGACTCGTTGGCGGTTTTTTGCATTCCTTCCTCGTCCATCAAGCGTTCCTCGTACAGCTTTTCGCCCGGGCGAAGTCCCGTACAGACGATCTCAATATCGACGTTAGGCTCATAGCCCGAAAGGCGGATCAGGTTTTCCGCAAGGTCATAGATGCGAACCTGCTCGCCCATATCAAGGACGTAGATCTCGCCGCCCTTGGCATAGGCGCCTGCCTGAAGGACAAGGCTGACTGCCTCGGGAATGGTCATAAAATAGCGTACGATGTCGCGATGCGTAACGGTGACGGGACCGCCTGCGGCGATCTGCTTTTTAAACAGCGGAATGACGCTTCCGTTTGAGCCAAGGACATTGCCGAAGCGCACCGCCACAAACTCGGTCTTAGAATGCTTGCCCACCGTTTGAATGATCATCTCGCAGATGCGCTTGGTCGCACCCATAATGTTGGTGGGGTTGACTGCCTTGTCGGTGGAGATCTGTACGAAGCGTTTAACGCCGTATTTAAAGTCGGAGGCCAAGCGGTCTT
>JAZSBJ010000045.1:0-2855 GCA_045602305.1 Eubacteriales bacterium
CGAAATCGCATTCCCCACCGTCAATGATCATATCGACCCGTCCGTCCATATCGTCCCTCACGTGCGGGAAGCAGGTAGGGGAGGGAGAGCCGGAAAGATTGGCAGAAGGGGCGGCGACGGGAACGCCTGCAGAAAGGAGCAAGGCGTGCGCTACGGGATGCGCGGGACACCGCACCGCAACCGTTGAGAGCCCTGCCGTTACCGTTTTGGGAACTGCGGGCTTTGCCGACATAATGACGGTAAGAGGACCCGGCATAAAGGCACGGGCAAGGCGAGCGTAAAGCGGGGGGCACTCACAAAGCGCATCTGCCTCACACGGCTCCGCAATATGCACGATAAGGGGGTTGTCTGCGGGACGCCCCTTGGCGGCGTAAATGCGCGCCGCCGCATCCGGATCGAGAGTGTTTGCTCCAAGTCCGTAGACTGTTTCCGTCGGGAATACGACGGTCCCGCCTTGGCGTAAAATAGCGCCTGCCTCATCGAGGCTTTTTTTGGCCGCCTCGGCACTAGGGTCTAAAACCGTGGCGTATACCGTTTGCTTTTGCATAATGTCCTTCAAAGTGTTTAATCCTTGTGCTGTTGTTTTAATAGCTCGGCGATCTCCGCGCGGGCAAGCTCCTCAAGCAGTCCGCCGATCTCGCCGTTCAAAAAGCGATCCAGCGTGTGGAGCGTCTGTCCGATACGGTGATCCGTCACACGCCCTTGGGGGTAATTATAGGTACGAATGCGCTCAGATCGGTCGCCCGTTCCCACCTGGGAGCGACGGGCAGAGGCGACCTCTTCGTGCTGCTTGCGGCAGGCAATGTCATAGAGCTTTGCGCGAAGCATCTTCATTGCCTTATCGCGGTTTTTGAATTGGCTTCTTTCCTCTTGACATTCCACAACGATGCCCGTAGGCTTGTGGATCAAGCGCACGGCAGATTCGGTCTTATTGATATGCTGACCGCCGGCACCGCTTGATTTGCAGGTTTCCATCACGATATCGGCGGGATTTAGCTCCACCTCAACGTCTTCAACCACGGGTAGCACCGCAACTGTCGCTGTCGAGGTTTGGATCCTTCCCTGCGACTCGGTTTGGGGCACACGCTGCACGCGATGGACTCCGCTTTCAAATTTAAAGCGGGAATACGCCCCTGTTCCCGAGATCTGAAAGTCGATCTCCTTGAAGCCGCCAAGCTCGGTTTCGTTGACCGAAAGAAGCTCCACACGGTATCCGTTTGCGGACGCGTACATCGTATACATTCTGTAAAGAACGGCGGCAAATAGCGCCGCTTCCTCACCGCCCGCGCATCCACGGATCTCCACGATCACATCACGGTCCGCATCGGGATCGCGGGGCAAAAGAAGCTCCTCAGCGCGGCGATACGCCTCTTCCATCTGTTTGTCCAAGGACGCCATCTCGTCAAATGCGAGAAGGCGCAGATCCTTATCAAGAGAGCTATCGGCGTAAATGGCGGCGGCAGATTCTCTCTCCGCTTGAAGCGCAAGATACGCACGATATACCTCGACCTTTGGAAGAAGCTCGTTATATTCCTTTATGAGGGCGCGGAAGAGGTCTGTCTTTGCCGCAGTATCGGGAACGGCTAAAAGCGCCTCAAGCTCCAAATAGCGCTCCTCGACCAGCTTTAACCGCTTTAGCATCAGCCCTTACAAAAAGCGAGAAAGGCTTTGTGAAGCGCGTAAACGTCACATTTGGAAACGACCTCGTAGGGCGCGTGCATCGAAATCACACCTGCGCCGATATCAACGGTATCGATGTTGAGGTTTGCAATATACATCGCAACCGTGCCACCGCCGCCGATGTCTACCTTGCCAAGCTCAGAGGTCTGCCACGGAACGCCGGCACGCTCAAAGAGGGTACGCAAATAGCCTACGAACTCTGCCGAAGCATCGTTCGAGCCACTCTTTCCGCGCGAGCCCGTAAACTTGGTCATCGTTGCGCCGCAGGAAAGCATCGACGCGTTGGATTTTTCATAAACGTCTGCAAAATTGGGGTCGTATGCGGCGGCAACGTCTGCCGAGAGGCAGAAGGAATGCGCGCGTACTGCGGCACCCGAAACGCCGTCCGTTTGTGCCATATCCTCAATGATGTCGAGAAGCAGTCGGCACTGCATACCCGTATTGCCCTCACTGCCGATCTCTTCCTTGTCGGCAAGGATGGTCAAAATGGTGTGGGTAGAATCCTTGGCTTCAAAGAGTGCCGTCATCTCGGGGTATGCGCAAACGCGGTCGTCGTGTCCGTATGCGCCGATGAGAGCGCGGTCAAAGCCGATATCTCTTGCACGGAATGCGGGAACGATCGAAAGCTCCGCCGCTTGGAAATCCACCTCGGTGATTCCGTATTTCTCATTTAAAATGGAAAGGACGTTCAGCTTGATCTTATCGGAAACGTCTGCGTCCTCATAGGGCATAGCACCTACGAGAATATTGAGGTCCTCTCCCGTAAAGGCGGTGCCGA
Source organism: Eubacteriales bacterium (assembly GCA_045602305.1). Classification (GTDB taxonomy): domain Bacteria; phylum Bacillota; class Clostridia; order Oscillospirales; family CAG-272; genus UBA1740. The sequence goes on from JAZSBJ010000045.1 coordinate 2,459, forward strand.
TGGGCTTTGTGTTGTGATTTTGTGCAAGGTGAGGAAGCAGGTCGTTGATATAAAAGACAGGATCGCTCTCGTCCTCGCCGATCTTGATGTTGACACTCGTGCCGTCCTTTTTCAGAACAACGCCGTGGAGCGCAAGCGGGATCGCCGTCCACTGATATTTGCGAATGCCGCCGTAATAGTGCGTCTTAAAAAACGCCATATTGCCGCTTTCATAAAGCGGATTTTGCTTAAGGTCAATGCGGGGCGCATCCACGTGCGCCGCAAGAATGCGAATGCCGTCCGTATCGAGGGGCTCGCTTCCCTTTTGAATGAGGAAAAGGTTTTTGCCGCGGTTGTTGTAGTAACGGCGGTCGCCTGCCTTCAGCTTTTCGCCAAAGCGATACGGGGTAAAGCCCTC
>JAZSBJ010000046.1:0-4939 GCA_045602305.1 Eubacteriales bacterium
CGTCGAAGAAGTTAAGGAAAGGAACTCTGCCCTGGATGGTGGAGAGGTGTGCTACTGCACCAAGGTCCATAACTTCCTGACCGTTGCTCTCTGCCAGCATAGCAAAGCCGGTCTGGCGGCAAGCGTATACGTCGGAGTGATCGCCGAAGATGTTGAGCGCGTGCGAAGCTACGCAACGAGCAGAAACGTGGATGACGCAGGGGAGAAGCTCACCCGCGATCTTGTACATATTGGGGATCATCAAAAGAAGACCCTGAGATGCGGTATAGGTCGTGGTCAAAGCGCCCGATGCAAGAGAGCCGTGAACGGCACCTGCGGCACCCGCCTCAGACTGCATCTCAACGACCTTGACGTTGTCGCCAAAGATGTTCTTTGCGGGCTCGCCAAAGATGTTCTTGTTGGAAGCAGACCAAGTGTCCGTTACCTCAGCCATATTGGACGAGGGCGTGATGGGGTAGATGGCAGCAACCTCGGTAAACGCGTAAGACACGTGCGCCGCGGCAGTGTTACCATCCATGGAAATCTTTCTTCTTTCCATTTTTGTTTCCTCCGATTTATTTTATTTTTTTGATAACCGTTTTCGGCGTGAAAAATGTTAAGTTTTTCACACTCCAAACTATTGTATCACTTTTTAATTAAAAAGTAAAGAGATTTTTTGGTTTTTTTTCGAAAATCCGCGTTTTTTTTCATTGACAAACGCGGCGCCATCGGTTATAATGAGATAGAAATTTGAGAAAATGCTCTGCAAAGCACGGTATATTCCGTTTTTGGGGGGCGATAATAGAAAGGAAACCCTATGCTCGGTGATAAGAAGGTGGTCTTCTCGGGCGTGCAGCCCTCGGGAAACCTGACGATTGGAAATTACCTCGGTGCCATCAAGAATTTCGGCGCCTTTTCAGAGGAGTATAAGTGCTTTTACTGCGTTGTCGACTTGCACGCCATTACGGTGCGTCAGGTGCCTGCCGACCTGCGCCGCCGCACCTATGAAACGCTGGCGCTCTATATTGCTTGCGGGCTTGACCCCGAAAAGAACACGCTGTTCGTGCAGTCGCACGTGCCCGCGCACGCGGAGCTTTCGTGGCTGCTCAACTGCTACACGATGTTTGGCGAGCTTTCGCGTATGACGCAGTTCAAGGACAAAAGTGCAAAGCACGCGGACAACATCAACGCAGGTCTTTTCACCTACCCCGTTTTGATGGCGTCGGATATTCTGCTCTACCAGACCGACCTCGTTCCCGTGGGTGTGGACCAAAAGCAGCACCTTGAGCTTGCAAGAGATATTGCGGGACGCTTTAACCAAGCGTATTCTCCCACCTTTGTCGTGCCTGAGGGCTACATTGCGCCCACGGGTATGAAGATTATGTCGCTTGCAAACCCGCTTTCCAAAATGTCCAAGTCGGACACCAACCAAAACGCCGTCGTCTATATCCTTGACCCCAAGGATGCGATTATGAAGAAGTTTAAGAGCGCTGTCACCGATTCGGATACTGCGGTGCGCTACGCGCCCGAGGAGAAGCCCGGCGTTTCCAATTTGATGACCATTTACCGTTGCTTTACGGGCAAGGATTACGGGGAGATCGAAAAGGAATTTGCAGGGCGCGGCTACGGCGACTTTAAGCTCGCCTGCGGCGAAGCCTGTGCCGATGCGCTCGCACCCGTACAGAGCGAATACGCCCGCTTGATGGCGGACAAGGGCTACCTTGAGGAAGTGATGAAGAAGGGCGCCGAGGAAGCAAACTACTGCGCGCGCAAGACGCTCTCTAAGGTCAAAAAGAAGATTGGCTTCGTGATCTAAACAAAGAAAACCGAATATCGCAAAAAGCAAACCTTTGTTTACATATTTAAGGGAGATTGCTATGCGATATTCGGTTTTTCTTTTGCTTTGCGGGGCGTTTTTCACCGTTCTTCTCACGCCGACCGCCATTTATTCGGCGCGGCTCCTCGGTGCCATCGACACCCCCGACGGGGGGCGGCATCTCCACAAGGCGCCCACGCCACGGCTTGGGGGGCTTGCGCCGCTTTTTTCGTCCGTTTTGCTCGCACTTTTACTTCTTCCTCTCGACACTACGGTCGCCGTGTGGCTCTCTGGCGGCGCGCTCATCGCGGCACTCGGCGTTTCGGACGATCTTTACTCTCTCTCTCCGTCTTTAAAGTTTTCGGCAATGGCGGCGATCGCATCGCTCCCCGCCGCCTTTGGGCTTGCTCCCGAAAGCATCGCCCTCGGCGCGCGCATTTTTACACTTCCCCATCCGATAGGCAATCTTTTTTGCGTGCTTTGGGTGCTTTTGCTTGCCAACGCCTTCAATCTCATCGACGGGGCGGACGGGCTTGCCGCAACGCAAGCGATGGTGGGCGCGCTTGCACTGTTTCTTTCGGGCGCGCATTCGGGGGCGCTTCTCCTTTTCGGTACGGCGCTCGGCTTTTTGCCATATAATCTGCCCCTTTCCCCCATCGGACGGCGCGGCGGGGAGCGCACGCGCTCCTTTCTCGGCGATACGGGCGCACTCTTCTTCGGCTATTCGCTCGCCGTCCTTTCCCTTTCTCCCGCATTCCCCGCCGTGACGCCCTTTTATTTTGCTTTGCCGATTTTTGACCTTTTCCGCGTCTTGCTCTCGCGGCTTTTCCGCGGCAAAAATCCCTTTCACGCTGACCGAACGCACCTGCACCACCGTCTTTTAGACCGCGGCTATACGAGGGGCGAGCTTCTCACGCTATGCACGCTATACGCCGCACTCTTTTCCTCTTGCGCGCTTTTTCTCTCGGCACTTTTGGGATGATGCGCCCCAAAGCCCGTTTTTTAAAAATTTTTTCTTTATTTTTTGATATAAGGGCTTGACAAAACAAAAAAACTTTGCTATAATCCTTTCTGTTGACGCTGCTATGGCTCAGTTGGTAGAGCACATCCTTGGTAAGGATGAGGTCCCCAGTTCGAATCTGGGTAGCAGCTCCAACAGAAGCACTCCTTCGGGAGTGCTTCTTTGTTTTTGGAGCGCTACCCGATTCGAGCTAGGCTCGGCGAAGTTGCGCTTTGCATCCCGCTTGTGACAGGTTGCGCTCCGTTTGTTGCGCTTCTGCTTCATATTCGCGGAGCGAATGCTTCATTGACAATGCGCTTGCTTTATGTTATAATTATCCCGTAATCCCCATAAAGGAGAATTCTTATGCCCAAATATTCCATCGGTATTGATTACGGCACGCTTTCGGCGCGCGCCGTTCTCGTTGACCTTGCTACGGGAGAGGAATGCGCCGAGGCGGTATACGAATATCCGCACGCCGTGATGTCCGAGCGCTTTCTTGACGGAAGTGCGCTCCCCGCTGATTTTGCCCTGCAACACCCGCGCGACTATCTTGAGGCGCTTTCCGTCATCCCCGCCGTCTTAAAAAAAGCGGGAGCTTCGGGGGATGCCGTCGTCGGCATCGGCATTGATTTCACCTCTTGCACCCTCGTACCCGTCAAGGCAGACGGCACGCCCCTTTGCTTTGACGAGGCTTTTGCTCAGAACAAACACGCATACGTTAAGCTCTGGAAGCACCACGCCGCCGCCCCTTTTTCCGACAAGCTGACCGAAATTCTTGCGGGCACGCCCCTGCTTGATCGCTTCGGCGGCAAGATCTCAAGTGAATTTCTCTTTCCCAAGCTCGCGGAGATCGCCGAGCACGCGCCTGAGGTTTTAGAAAGTGCAGACGGCTTCGTTGAGGGCGGCGATTTCATCGCGTGGGCGCTGACGGGACGCCGCACGGTCAGCCGCGGCATCGCGGGCTTCAAGGGTATGTACACGGAAGAGGACGGCTTTCCCTCGAACGAGATCCTCTCGTCCCTGCACCCCCGTCTTGACGGCGTCGTAGAAAAAAAGCTCTGCACCGCGATCGTCTACCCAGGGGAATGCATTGGCGGCGTGACCGATGCGTGGGCAAAGCGTCTTGGACTTGTCGCGGGCACGCCCGTATCTGCCGCCATCATTGACGCGCACGCCGCCGTCCCCGCCGCGGGCATTACCGACGGCGACGAGATGCTCTTCATTCTCGGCACCTCTGGCATTCAAGCGGTGATGAGCGACGAGCTTCGACCTGTGCGCGGCATTTGCGGCGTCACAAAGCACGGCTACATTAAGGACCGTTACGCTTACGAGGCGGGGCAAGCCTGCCTTGGCGACCACTTTGATTGGTTTGTAAAGAACTGTGTCCCCGCCCCCTACACCGAGGAAGCAGTCGCACGCGGAATGAATATCCATACGCTCTTGACCGAAAAGGCGTCCGCGTTACGCGTGGGAGAAAGCGGACTTGTCGCACTAGACTTTTGGAACGGCAACCGTTCGGTGCTGATGGATGCCGACCTTTCGGGAATGCTTCTCGGTATGACGCTTGCAACCAAGCCCGAGCATATTTATCGCGCCCTCATTGAGGCGACGGCGTTCAGTACGCGCCGCATTTTGGAAGCGTTCACCGAGGCGGGCGTTTCCGTGGGCAATATTCTCGTGGGCGGCGGCATTGCCGAAAAGAATCCTCTTTTGATGCAAATTTACGCCGACGTGACGGGACGCGAGCTTCGCCTTATGGGCACGAAGCAGGCAGGCGCGCTTGGAAGCGCCATTTACGGTGCCGTTGCAGGCGGCGCATTTCCGAACGTCAAGGATGCGGCACGGGTGCTTGCCAAGCGCTCGGACACTGTCTACCGTCCCATTCCCGAAAACCGCACGCGCTATGAAAAGCTCTACGCGGAATATCTCCTCTTGCACGACTATTTCGGCAGAGGCGAGAATGATGTGATGAAGCGTCTAAAAAAGCTCAAATCTCTGTAAATAAAAATCCCCCCGTATAACGGGGGGTATTTCATTTTCGGGCATAGCCCTAAGGATACTGGCGGCGCACAAGTGCGCTTTCGATTGGCCTGCCAGCCCTGCAATTGTTACTTACTACCCATAAATGGGTCCCGTGGGTC
>JAZSBJ010000047.1:0-9834 GCA_045602305.1 Eubacteriales bacterium
CCTTGCGATGGCAATCCTTACGGGCATCTACGTGATCTTCGGCGGCTATATGGCTACCGCCATCAACGATTTTATCCAAGGCATCATTATGCTTGGCGGTATTGTTGCCGTCATCGCTGCGGTGCTGAACGCCAACGGCGGTCTTAGCGAAGCGATCGTCAAGCTCTCTCAAGTGGACAGCGGCACCGCCTTTGAGGGTGCATACGCATCCTTCCTTGGTCCGAACCCCGTCTTTCTCCTGTTCGTCGTGCTTTTGACCTCGCTCGGCACATGGGGACTTCCTCAGATGGTTGGCAAGTTCTACTCTATCAAGAACGAGGATGCGGTAAGAAAGGGCACCATCATTTCCACCCTCTTTGCCATCGTGGTTGCGGGCGGATGCTACTTCCTAGGCGGCTTTGGCAGACTGTATGCGGATATTTTGCCCGAGAATTTTGGCTTTGACGCTATCATTCCGACAATGCTCTCCACCCTTCCCGATTTGATCATTGCCATTGTTATTATGCTGGTGCTTGCCGCATCGATGTCTACCCTTTCCTCTCTCGTTCTCACCTCGGCATCCACCCTCACGCTTGACGTTGTCGTGCCGTACTTTATGAAGAAAAAGGAAGTATCGCAAAAGAAGTCGCTTTTCATTATGCGCGTCTTTATCGTCTTCTTTATCGCCATTTCCGCCGTCATCGCGATCTTAAAGGATATGTTCCCCAACTTCACCTTTATCGCACAGATGATGGGTGTTTCGTGGGGTGCGCTCGCAGGTGCATTCCTCGCCCCCTTCCTCTACGGTCTTTACAGCAAGAAGATCACGCGCACCTCGGTTGCCGTTTGCTTCGTTTGGGGCGTCGGTCTTGAGATCGTTCAGCTTCTCTTTATGATGAAGGTGATCGCTCTCCCCTCAAGCGGACTTATCCACTTCGTATTCCAGAACTCCCTCTACTCGGGTGTTTTCGCTATGGTGGGCGGGCTGATCCTCGCTCCCATCGTCAGCCTCTTTACCAAAAAGCAGGATGAAAGCACGGTGGACGAGATCTTCTCCTGCTACGAAAGAAAGGTGCTTGTCAACGCGACGGACGCCCTGCATTCGTCCGAGGTATCCGACCAATAAAGTTTTTCAAAAAAATTCTCTTTTCTTTCGGGGAATCGGTTGACATTTTCCAAAGAATGTGCTAAAATATTCTCGTATAAAATCAAACGAGGAGAATTCGCAATGAAAAGAATTAAGACCATCGAAACCAGAGATATGAGCAAGTCGGTTAAGAACGGCGGTTGCGGCGAGTGCCAGACCTCCTGCCAGTCCGCTTGCAAGACCTCTTGCGGCGTTGCCAACCAGCAGTGCGAAAACGCAAAGAGATAACTGAGTTTCGGCTGCCCGGGGCTGTCGCAGAGTGATGCGACAGCCCCTTCCCTTTTCATTAAAAATCAAGGAGCATTTATGGTACATCAATACAAGCTGAACGGCTATAACATCGTTCTCGACACGGCGTCGGGCTCTGTACACGCGGTAGACGAGGTCGCATATGACATCATCGCGCTTTATAAGGAAAAAACGCCCGACGAGATCGTTGACGCGATCCTCTCCAAATACAAGGACGACGAAACCCTCACCAAAGAGGAGATCCTCGAATGCATTGAGGACATCCGCGCCCTTGAGGATGCGGGAAAGCTGTTCTCCGAGGATAAATACGAAGCGCTTGCGTACAGCTACAAGGCGAATACAAACGTAATTAAGGCGCTTTGCCTGCACATCGCGCACACCTGCAACCTCAACTGCTCCTATTGCTTTGCGAGCCAAGGAAAATATCAGGGTGAGCGCGCGCTTATGTCCTTTGAGGTGGGAAAGCAGGCGTTTGATTTCCTTATCAAAAATTCGGGCACGCGCCGCAATCTTGAGGTGGATTTCTTCGGCGGTGAGCCTCTTATGAATCTCGATGTTGTAAAGCAGCTTGTCGCTTATGCGCGCAGCATCGAAAAGGAGCACGGCAAAAACTTCCGCTTTACCCTCACGACGAACGGCGTGCTTCTTGACGACGAAACGACGGAATTTCTCAACCGCGAGATGAGCAACGTCGTCTTGAGCCTTGACGGTAGGCGCGAGGTACACGACCGCTTCCGCAAGGATTACAGCGGCAAAGGAAGCTACGATCTGATTCTGCCCAAGTTTCAGCGCTTTGTCGAGCTGCGCGAAGGAAAAAGCTACTATATGCGCGGCACCTTTACCCACCACAACACCGACTTTACCAAGGACATTTTCCATATGGCAGACCTCGGCTTTACCGAGCTGAGTATGGAGCCCGTGGTATGCGCGCCCGACGATCCTTGTGCGCTCACGGAAGAGGATCTCCCCATTCTTTTCGAGCAGTACGAGATCTTAGCCCGCGAGATGCTCAAACGCAAAAAAGAGGGGCGTCCCTTTACGTTCTACCACTATATGCTTGACCTTAAGAACGGTCCTTGCATCTACAAGCGTATCACGGGTTGCGGCTCGGGCACGGAGTATATGTCCGTCACACCCTGGGGTGAGCTTTTCCCCTGCCATCAGTTCGTCGGGGATGAAAAATACAGCCTCGGCAACATTTGGGACGGTGTCACGCGCCCCGAGGTGCAAAACGAATTCCGCTCCTGCAACGCGTATGCGCGCGAGGAGTGCCGTGACTGTTGGGCAAAGCTTTATTGCTCGGGCGGCTGTGCCGCCTACGCCTATCACGCAACGGGCTCGGTTGGCGGTGTTTACAAATACGGCTGTGAGCTGTTCAAAAAGCGCATTGAGTGCGCCGTGATGATGGGCGTTGCCGAAGCCGAGGAAGTATGAACACACCGATCTACGATTTTGTTAAGGAATATGCCGAGCGTGATGGGATAAGGCTTCATATGCCCGGGCATAAGGGCAAGGGCCCCCTTGGGATCGAAGCGCTTGACATTACCGAAGTCAAGGGCGCTGACGTTCTTGGCGAAGCCCACGGCATCATTGGCGAGAGCGAAGAAAACGCCGCTTCCCTTTTCGGAACGGGAAAAACGCTCTATCATACGGGCGGCTCGACCGCCGCGATCTTGACGATGCTCGCGCTGGCAAGAGGGCGCTTTGCTACCAAGGAAAAGCCCGCCATTCTTGCTTCCCGCAACGCGCATCGCGCATTTTTGCAGGGGGTAGCACTTCTCGACATTCCCGTTTCCTTTATGCTTCCCGAAAACGCGGACGCCGTATACAGCGGCGTTATGACGCCGCGCGAGGTGGAAAGCGCGATCGTGAGTGCCAAGCCCGCGCCCTTTGCCGTTTATATCACGTCCCCGAGTTATCTTGGCGAGATGTGGGATATCGGCGGCATTGCCGAGGTGTGTAAAAGGCAGGGCGTGCCGCTTCTCGTAGACAACGCGCACGGCGCCTATCTTGCGTTTCTCTCCCCCTCGCTTCACCCCATCGCCAAAGGCGCTTTGATGTGTGCCGATTCCGCGCATAAAACGCTCCCCGTTTTGACGGGCGGTGCTTATTTGCATATTGCCAAGGGAGAGGACGCACTTTATAAAGAAGCGAAGACGCTTGCTTCCCTTTTCGCTTCCACCAGCCCCTCGTATTTGACGCTTGCTTCTCTTGACCTTGCCAACCGCACGCTTGCCGACGGATACAGAGATCGCATTGCAAAAACGGCATCGCGCATCGAAGAAGCCAAGGCGAAAATAAAAGCGGCAGGCTTTGCCGTTTTACCCTCGGAGCCCTTTAAGATCACGCTCTCGGTAAAGGACGGAGTAAGGCTTGCCGATGAAGTCAGAAGGGCGGGCATCGAATGCGAGTTCTCGGATCCGACGCATCTCGTGTTTATGGCTTCTGCCGAGAATGATCTGTCGGATTTTGATGTTTTAGAGACTACACTGCTTTCGCTTAGCGCATACGCTGCGGCACCGACACCGCCGCCGCGCCCCCATCTCGGCACACCTGTGCTTTCCATTCGAGAGGCACTTTTCGCCCCCAAGGAGCGCGTTGCCGCTAGGGACGCCGTTGGGCGTATCTACGCCGAAATTTCTGCCTCTTGTCCCCCTGCCGTACCCATTGCCGTGTGCGGCGAACGCATTGAAAAAGAAACCGTGGAATCCTTTTTGTATTACGGCATAGACGAGATTTCCGTTGTAAAAAACAACGCTTAGCCTAGGAGAAAAGAATGGACTACGAACGCTTTTTTTCCGAATACTTCCCTTTTTGGGACAAGCTGACCCCCGAGCAAAAAAAGGATCTTTGCAACGACACGTGTGATGTCACCTATCGCCGCGGACACGTCGTGCACGACCCCAATGAATGCACGGGTGCCATCATTGTGCGCTCGGGCGGGCTTCGCACCTATTTTCTTTCCGAGGACGGAAAAGAGGTCACGCTCTTTCGCCTGTATGCGGGGGATATTTGCATTCTCTCCGCGACCTGTGTTTTGCGCGCCATCACCTTTGACGTGATGGTGGAAGCGGACGCTGACAGCGAATGCTTGCTCATTGGCAGCCGTGCGCTCGGCAAGCTGGTTGAAGAGTGTATCTACGCCAAAAACTACGCCCTCGAGCTGACAGCAAGCCATTTTTCCGAAACGATGTGGTCGTTTGAGCAGATCCTCTTTATGAGCATCGAAAAGCGCCTTGCCATCTTTCTTTTGGATGAAGCGGCAAGACGAAAAAGCGACACCTTAAAGCTCACCCACGAGCAGATCGCCAAATATATGGGCTCGGCACGCGAGGTCGTGACAAGAATGCTCCGCACCTTTTCACAAGAGGGCATCCTTGAAAGCGGCAGAGGCGACATTCGTATTTTGGATAAAACCAAGCTCCGTAAATATCTGAATTAAATGATATAAAAACGGGTTCCCGTACGGAAGTCCTTTTTGAATTTTGTGCGCTTGACATTTTGAAGTAATTCTGCTATACTAATATGGGACGAGGGAGAGTATTGTTGGGCAACGTCGTTTTCGACGTCCTCTTGCTTTACGATCTCGTCCTTTTTTGTTTCTCGGCGATCGCGAAGAAAACGTCCGCAGGGTTTTGTTCCTCGATGACAAAGCCTTGCTCTGCAAGCTCCTTCGCCACAACGTCGACGGGGAGTCCGCGTTCTCCGCTTCGCTTTCCCCAGCGACCGAGCACACCGCGCGCCTTGTCGTCGTAGCGATGCGCGATCTCGTCCTTTAAGGAATCAAGCTCCAGCTTGCGCAGATATGGCTTAAGAAGGTTTACAAGGTCCGCATCGCTCTCGAGATTTCCATCAAGAGCACGCTCAAGCATCGAGTGCTCGATGACGTAATCCGCGACCTCGAGTGCCACGGATGCGCGCTTGCCCGGGTCAACGCCGTTCAATCCCTGCCAAAGCATATCGACGACCTCTTCCCTGGACTTGCCGCGTAGGGTTGCGCGCTCGTCCTCGGCATAGAGAGCGTTCGTCAAGATCTCGTGGATCGCTTCGTCCGCTTCCTTTTTGGAGTAGGTCTTGCCGCGCGTGTAGTTCGCGATCAGCTTCTTGACCTGTCCGTCCGAGATCTCGTAGGTCACGCCACTTGGACGCGGGGCTTTGCGAGAAAGTTGGGTTGTCGATTTTTTCCTCTTGACAGAATCGCTCTCCTGTGCTATACTATTAGTAAAGGTTTGACCGACCTGCGTCTTGGACGTTTTGCTGGCGGCATTATTTTGCATCAGCAGGGTTTCGGCAGACCTCTTCTTTTTTTGGTAGTCTGCGCTCTCCATATAAAGCGTTTGCAAAGAAAGTGCGCGCTTCTTGTGAGAGACGAGATCGAAAGTGATAATGGTGCCGTCAGAGAACACCTTTTTGAACAACAGCCCCGGTGTTCGATTGCTTCCCTTCGTGTAAAAATCAAAGGAAACGCTATCCGCATCCACGATAGTATCCGCCAAGCGGTCAACGTAGTCTACAACATCTGCGCGATCGAGGTTCTTGTCATCTACAAGGTGCCTGATGCTATCGAGCGTCGCGGCAATAGAATAATCTTTTCCTGCTTTGAACAACGCATCTTCGAGCTCCTTCGGGAGATTTGAAACGCTGTTTTTTATTTTCTCAAGCGTGTCGGGGGAGATGATGCCGAAATACGCCGTTGCTTTGTGGTTTGGATCATCGAACGCGAGATCTACGACCTCTACGAGCTTTTCACGGCTGTCGACAATGATGTCCCCGCGCTCTCCGATCAAGCGCGTGAGTTCTTCATCGTAGGGAGAAAGCGCATCGTTCGCCATTCCGCTTTTCGTCGATTTGAAGGAGAAGCGGATATCGCTACTTCTCGTCGGGGTTTTGTTGGTGGTGAGCTTGATCTGCTCAGGATGGAAGGCGATTATTTCGGTAAAGCCCTCGCCCATCTCGGTATCAATGATGCCGTCGTACCCCTCGGAAACAAGGTAATCGTATACTTTCCTGAAGGTGCCTTTGTCTTTTCTCAGCTGATAGGTATCCCCCTCGTAGGGATTGGTTATGTTGACATAATACGCTTTGACCTTGTCACCGTAACCACCGCTTTCCATATCGCTTTCCGAGAAATAAAAACCTGGCAGGTCGTAGTCAGGCCTTTCGTCATACGATCTTGATTTTGTGATATCAAAAACGTTGAAGTTTTCACCCGATCCGTGATACACAACAAGCAAATTCCCGTCCTTATCACGCACCCGGCTGTCCTTAAAGTATTCCGCTTGCTCTTCGGTCAGCGCGGTGCCGGTGGAATCCTTGAGGGAGAATTTTACTCCTCTGTGATCTGCATCTTTTCGAGAAACTCTTCTTTCGTTATCTTGGGATTGTTCTTGATCAGATTGTAGCTCTGCTCCAGATTCTCGTCGCAAATTGCGTCCCCTATCGTGATCATACTCACTCCCAAGCTTTGAAGATAATCCATCACTAATATACCCTTTTGATACTGATTCATCGTTTGTTCTCCTTACATATTCCGCTCTCAAATCGTCATTTTCAATCCGTGTTACCTTTCGGATTCCAAAAGTTATCTCGCCATTCTCTTTTCCCGAATCGACGATGAAAACGCTGTCTTCTCTCGCAATAGCAATTCCGTCGGCAACGCCGTTTTCTATATCCCCGTACAGCTTCTTCAGCTCCGATCTGATATGACTTACGTTCGGCACACCGATTTTATCATACGAGATGTATTTTGCGGTCTTTTTTCTATTATACCGCACCTCGCTCTCGCTGTCAAGGCTTTCTTCCTCCTCGATCTCGGGGGCGTGAGAGAGGAAATACTTTGCAAGGCGGGTATTTCCCGACTGCTCTGCGGCTTTGATGTACAGCTTCTGTGCGGTCCGCAGCGTTTTGCTTGCCGCGTTGCCGCCGATCGCCTTGCAGACCTCGACGATCTTGTCAAAGGCTTTGCGCGCAAGGGGCGCATCCTTGGCGACGAGCTTATCGATAAACGCCTCGTTTCCGAGCAGATGCTCGGTCGCGTGCGCCATCAGCTCCTCGCAGAAAAGGGCGTGCGCCTTCGCTTCCTCGGCGGTGAGGGGCTTGCCCGCTTCTTGTTTCGCGAGGATCTCGGAGAGCGCTTCGGCGCTGACGTAGCCCTTTCCAAGGACGGCGTTCGCCGCGATGCTATAAAGTGTCTGCTTGCCGTTTTTCGTGTCGACGGTGAGATCTTCGTCGATCAAGAATTTTGCGAGCTTTGCGTACTCTGCCGAGCCTTCCGCAAAGTGCGTATACTCGTGGATGAGGTCCTTTTTCCAAGTGCCGTTTTCAAAGGAGTCGGCGCCGATATACAGCTTGCCGTCCTTTGCTGCCGCGTGGAAGATAAAAAAGGCTTTCCGTGCGGAAAGCCTTTTTGCTTTATAAAAATTAGATTCTGTAAATGTCTGCGGGGTGGACATCGCCTGCCGAGGTGCCTGCGATGAGTGCCTCTGCCGCATCTACGTCCTCAACGCTGAAGACGAGGAGCGCTTTGCCCTCGTGACGGCTGATGCAAGCGTACATATACTTGATCTCGTGGCTTTGGTTCTTGAGAAGGTGAAGCACACGGGCAAACCCGCCGGGGGCATCTTCCATCGCAACGGCGAGCACCTTGGTGATCTTGCAGATGACGCCCGACTCTCTCAAAACCTTGGCGGCGCGTTCGGGGTCGTTGACGAGCATACGGATGACGCCGTAATCAGCGGAATCGGCGAGCGATACCGCGCTAAGATCCACGTTATTTGCGGCAAGCGTTTCTGCGATCTCTGCGAGTCTGCCTGCCTTGTTTTCTACAAATGCGGAAAGCTGATTTACGATCATTGTTTCTCTCCTTTCAATTACGAAAGCTTACGCTTATCAAGCACGCGCTTTGCTTTTCCTTCGCTACGGGCGATGGTCTTGGGGTTGACAAGATGCACCTTGACACCGAGTCCAAGTGCGGAGCGAAGCTTCTCTGCGATCTGCTTCTCTACCGAGGCAATGGACTTCACGTCGTCCGAGAAGAACGCCTCGCTCATCTCGACATCGAGGTCAAAGGTGTCGTTGTTGTCTACGCGATCTACCGTGATGAAGTAGTTGGGCGTGATCTCGCCACCGCCGATGGAGAGAAGCACCTCTTCCACCTGCGAGGGGAATACGTTGACGCCGCGGATGATGAGCATATCATCGCTTCTACCCGTGGGCTTCTTCATACGAACGTGGGTTCTTCCGCACTTACAAGGCGTATAGTCAAGCGAGCAAATATCGCGCGTACGGTAACGAATGGTCGGGAAGCCTTCCTTGGTGATGGTGGTCAAAACGAGCTCGCCCACAGCACCCTTCGGAAGCACCTCGCAGGTATCGGGATCGATGATCTCGGGGATAAAATGATCTTCCCAAATGTGCATTCCCTCTTGGCACTCGCACTCGCATCCGACACCGGGGCCGAGGATCTCGGAAAGACCGTAGATGTCGTATGCCTTAATGCCAAGGGTTTCCTGAATGTTCTGTCTCATTTCTTCTGTCCATGCTTCGGCACCGAAGATACCTGCTTTTAAAGGAATCTGGTCGGGAGTATATCCCTGCTCTTTGAGGGTTTCGCCGATATATGCAGCATATGAAGGAGTACAGCAGATGATTGTTGCCGAAAGGTCCATCATAAACTGAATCTGTCTTTCTGTGTTACCCGATGACATGGGAAGTGTAAGACAGCCAACCTTGTGAGAACCGCCGTTAAGGCCGGGGCCGCCTGTGAAAAGACCGTAGCCGTATGCTACCTGACAAACGTCCTTTTCGCTGCCGCCTACTGCAACGATTGCTCTTGCACAGCAATCTTCCCAAAGGTCGATATCGTGCTGTGTATAGAAAGCAATTACTCTTCTTCCTGTAGTACCGGATGTGGACTGGATTCTTACGCACTCATCGAGAGGCTTTGCAAGAAGTCCGTAGGGGTATGCATCACGAAGGTCAGCCTTTGTAAGGAAAGGAAGCTTGTGAAGGTCTTCTATACCCTTGATATCTTCGGGCTTTACACCCTTTTCATCCATAAGGTTGCGGTAATATTCAACGTTTTCATAAACGTGCTTTACCTGCTTTACCAATTTTTCCGACTGAAGCTTTTTAATCTCCTCAACCGGCATGGTTTCGATTTCTTTTTGGAAATAACGCTTTTCCATTGTTTTGTTCGCCTTCTTTTCTGAAAGTTTCATTTTTATTGAATACATTTTACCAAAATGAAGTGTTAAAGTCAACGATTTTGAACAAGGTTTGATAAATGTTAACTGAATGTATCTAAAGCAGAGGTCAAAAGGCGGTTTGTTTAAAGTTTGGAAACATTTTTAAACCCGCAGTCTTCGGCTTATGTATTATTATATAAATATATCGTCATAGAACGCTAAAAACAGGAAGCTTACGTTGAATACAATAAATATCCACCCGCATAGCGGGTG
>JAZSBJ010000048.1:0-4280 GCA_045602305.1 Eubacteriales bacterium
CACCGAGCAAGCAAAAACCAACCTGCCCCCCCGTCTTCGTATGGCTGTAGTTTATGCGGTGTCGCAGAGCGTCGGCGGCAGAGTGGCAAACACCTGCAACCTTTCTGAGGACTACGTCGGCTATTCGACAAGATACGGCGATTCCGTGGGCGACTTCAGCCCCCTTTCGCGCCTCACCGTAACCGAGGTCAAGGAGATCGGACACCTGCTCGGGCTTCCCGCGCATCTTGTGGATAAGGTGCCCATTGACGGGCTTTGCGGAAAAACGGATGAAGACAACCTCGGCTTTACCTACGCTGAGCTTGACCGCTATATCCGAACGGGCGTAATGGAAGACGGGGAGAAGCGTGCGCGCATCGACCGACTCCACAAAATGAACCTCTTTAAGCTTGAGCTGATGCCTTGCTTTGAGCCGAATTTAGATTGATTCCCTAAAGGAAACCGACAATGAAGTATTTACAAAACTTACACACCCATTCCACCTTCTGCGACGGTAAGGACACTCTCACCGAAATGGTAGAGGAAGCCATCTCTCGCGGCTTCCACTCCATCGGCTTTTCGATGCACTCCTATATGTCTTTTTCCGACTACTTTAATATTACCGCAGAGGAAGCCGTGGAAAAGGGGAAGCGCTACCGCGCCGAAGCCAAGCGTCTAAAGGCGCTCTACTCTGACCGCATCGACATTCTTTGCGGGGAAGAGGCGGAGATGTATTCGGACGTGGATCGCACGGAATACGATTATTTGATCGGTAGCGTCCATTACGTCAAAAAGGACGGCGTGTACATCGGATTTGACCGCGACGCCAAAAGGGTCACGGAGATCGTAAACACCTATTTCGGGGGTGACGGTATGGCGTTTGCGCGCGCATACTATGAAAACCTTTGCGAGCTTCCCGAACACGGCAAATATGACATCGTCGGCCACTTCGACCTTGTTGCCAAGCTCAACGAGGGCTGTGGCTTTTTCGACGAAAATTCAAAGGAATACCTCTCCTATGCCTTTGAGGCGATCGATGCCCTTAAGGGCAAGATCCCCTTTATGGAGATCAATACGGGCGCCGTTGCGCGCGGCTATCGCTCCGTCCCCTATCCCACGCTCCCCCTCTTGAAAGAGATCAAGCGACAGGGCTTCGGCATTCTCTTTACCTCGGATTGCCACGATAAGAATTTCTTTGACTGTGCCTTTGATGATGCAGTAGATCTCGCTCTTGCCGCGGGATACAAGGAATATTTTGTTCTGCGCGACGGCGCATTCGTTCCCGAAAGTCTTTTGGAGTAAAGCAATATGGAAGTAATTAAAATCGTTGTCGCCGTTTTTGCGGTGATCGGTGCGCTCGACTATGTTTTCGGCAACCGCTTCGGGCTCGGAAAGGAGTTTGAAAACGCATTTATGCTGATGGGCGTGATGATGCTCTCAATGGTCGGTATGATCATCATCTCCCCAGGCATTGCAAATCTTCTTTCCCCCTTGTTTGATTTTTTGCACGACAAGCTCGGAATGGATCCGTCCATCATCCCCGCCTCTCTGTTCGCTAACGATATGGGCGGTGCCTCGCTCTCCGAGGCGGTGATGCGCAGTGAGGATATCGGTATGTTCAACGCGCTCGTCGTTTCTTCAATGATGGGATGCACCGTGTCCTATACCATCCCCTTTGCGCTCGGTATTGTGAAGAAAGAACAGCATAGACTTCTTCTGCTCGGACTTTTGTGCGGAATTGTTACGATTCCGATTGGGTGCTTTGCAGGCGGACTCGCGTGCGGCATTCCCATTCTTCCGCTTCTTTACGACCTGCTTCCTCTCATCGTTCTCTCAGGCGTCATCGCCTTTGGTCTTATCAAGTTCCCGAATGCGTGCATCAAGATCTTTGCCGTCTTTGGCAAGGGAATGACGGTGCTTATCATCTTCGGTCTTGCCTTGGGCGTTGTCCGCTTTTTGACGGGCTTTGAGCTGATTCGCGGGCTCGCTCCCATTGAGGACGGCGTTTCGATCGCACTCAACGCCGCTGTGTTCTTAGCGGGCGCATTCCCACTCGTGCATATCGTATCCCGCCTTTTACGCAAGCCCTTACACATATTTGGACGCCTTCTTTCGGTCAACGAAACCTCAGCCCTTTGTCTTGTCAGCTCCCTCGCCAGCAGTACTCCCACCTTCGGTATGATGCGCTTGATGGATGACAAGGGATGCGTATTAAACGCCGCGTTCGCGGTGTCGGGCGGATTCGTTTTTGCCGCCCACCTCGCCTTTACCGTCGCCTACGACGCCGCCTACGTCCCCTCAATGATCGTCGGCAAGCTCGTTGGCGGTGTCCTTGCCCTCTTGCTGGCGCTCTTCATTTCCTCGCGTACTCTCAAAAAGCAAGCCTGATTTTTTAAAAGCACCCTGCCTTTCGACAGGGTGCTTTCCTATATGCGCCGCCGCATCTCTAGTCGCGCTTCCAAAATACCGTCTGCCTTTAAGGGCTTGATGCTGTCATTGTAGGAAAACGATCCGCAAAAAGCACTGTTCTTGACGGACGACCGAATATCCTCGATCAAAAGGCGGCATTTTTCCTCTCCGTTCCAAAGAAGAAAGGGAACTCCCACACCAAGCGCGCAGATTCCCGCGTGCAGGCGCGACGCGACCACAAGCGCCGATCTTGCTACAAGGGAAAGAATGGCATCGGCATCACCCAAAACGCACTCAATTCCCGCAAGCGAAGATAGCCGCTTTGCAAACGGACGGTCGGCGGGGTGCATTGGAAAAAGAAGAACGCGCTCCTTCCCAAGGGTGCGGCAAAGGCGTAAAACGAATGCGGCAACGAGGGGCTCCTCATTTTCCCTCGGTGCACGCAGGGCGAGAAGAATCTTCTCGCCCTTTTCTCTTTTGGGAAAGGGAAGAGAAAGTGCGGTATCAAAGGAAAGGCGGGCGTCCTTTGCCCCAAGTCGCACAGCCCGCGCAAGGTCGCCCGCCGTGCGGCAGTATACGGCGGCGGCGCGCTGCAAAAGCGGGGCGGCTTTTCTTTCTCCCTCGGGGGAGAGAGGACCGATACCGCCGTAAATTTCAACACGGCGCGCCTTTCTTGCTACGAAAAGATAAAAGGAAAGCGAGCGACGGCTCGTTTGATCCTGTAAAAGATTTCCCCCGCCAAGGATAAGATCATATCCGCGCTTGAATGCCCAAAAGGCGCGCAGTGAGAGAAGTCTTGCGGAAAAGAGAAGCACCCGACCGTATCCGTCGTTTTTTAATTTATGGGAAAGGGCGCGTGCAAGCAGGGCGTCCCCCACATTATGAAAGCCGTAATATCCGCATAAAACGCATAGCCTCTTGCATATTCTTTCATAGACGAAAAGTGCGTCGTTCGTCATCCTTCTGACGCTGTAATGTGCCTTTACATAGGCGCGGTTTTCTTTGCCCATTTGAGAAAGTTGCTCGCGCGGCAGGGAGAGCAAAAGGGAAAGATCTCGAAGCAAAAGCGCTTCGGTTGCACGCTCGGTGCCCCGACAGCAAAAATTGCTTTCTTCCGCCGCCTTTGCGTCCTTAGGCGAAAAGACGGAGAGATACCCCTCGTTTCCCGCAAGGACGGTAGCACATCCCGACGCCATCCCCTCAAGCGCGGCGCGCGACACCCCGATAAAAATATCCGCGTCAGCAAGATAGGAAGCTACGTCCTCTGTGCCCCCGACAAGCGTGATGTGCAACGAGGGATTCTCGGCAACGAGTGCTTCTGTCGCTTGCTTTAATTCTTCAAAGCGGTCGCCGTCCCCGAGCACGGTCAGGGAAAAATCATAGGACGAAAAGGATTTTAACACACGAAGCAGTAAAAAGATAACGTCTGCGCGGTCACGGTCGATTCGACTGCAATATACGATCTTCCTCGGTCCCTTTTCTGCTTTCCGTGGATGAAAGCGCTCGGTATCAATGCCGTTGACCGTCACGCGGACGCTCTCACCCTTCAAGCGGTACGCGCGCTTTAAATACTCGGCGATGTCGGGACTGACGGCAAGCGTTCGATCTCCCCACGCCGTCAGCTGCCTTTTGGGAAAACGCGTATCAAACACCCAATGCGCCGTGGTCACGAGCCGTCCTTTCGCAAGGGGGCGGCACAAAAAAGCAGAGAAGCGCGTGTGCGCGTGGATGACGTCAAATTTTTCTCTTTTGAAAAGTCGCCAAAGAAAAAAGAAAAGGTAGAGTAGCGAGCGCTTTCGGTACAAGGGAAGCGTAATATGGCGCACCCCCGTGAGGGAAGACGCAAGTCTGCCGCCCCCCGATAGCACCGTCACGCTATGCCCGAGCTGTGA
>JAZSBJ010000049.1:0-11135 GCA_045602305.1 Eubacteriales bacterium
GCTTTTCGGGGTGAGCGGCCCCAAGTCTGCCGCTTTTTTCAGCGGTTATATACTCTATCGTCTGTGCTTCAGCCGTGCACGAGAGCGCGCCGAGATAAGCTCTCAGCGAAGAGAGCAGATGCTCGGGCTCTGCGTTGAAGACAACGCGGTAGATAGGCTCGAATTTGAGCGCGTTGTCGTGGATGTTTACGATCTCGACGAGTGCGTAGCGCGCAGGGTGATCTGCCGCCGCGTCAGCGCCGAGTGTTGACTTTATTTCCTCGTAAATGGTCTTTGCCGTCGCGAGCGAGTGGTTTCCGTCGCCCACCGCGAAAAGAAGCGGATCTTCCCTACCCTCTGCCAAGGAAGCGAGGGCGGACAGCACCCTTTCCTTTGCCGCGGCGCCAAGGAACACGCCCGCAACGCTTCCACCGCCCTGTGCCAGATCAAAGGCATAGGCGGGAGTGCCTTCGGCATCCTTAAGCCTCTCGAACACGGTGTTCTTGGGGTCGTCGATGAGGAGCATCACGTGGGGGGCTTCAAGGGGTGCGTCGCGGCGCACCGCCACGCGGGGCGGAATGCGGGAGATGACGGTGCCCTCGGTCGCACGGACGGGGGACACAGCCCCCTTCATATAGTCGTACGCCTCAAGGTCGATTTTGCCCACAAGTCCCTCACGCACCTTGCCCGTCGGGCAGGTACGGCGCAGGTAGATGAGGCTGTCGGGGTGCAGGGTCAGCACCTCTTCTCGGTACGCACGCATCGCCTTATGAATGTCGGCAATGCGGCGCTCGTCCTCTTTGCCGAGATAGATCTCGGGCAGGATCATACGGAGCGTCGAGGGGGCGTCGGCAACGAGGCGCTCGGCTTCTTGCCAATACGCCTCTTCCGAGGTGAATTGGTCGCAAGCGATGCACGCCCAGCGCGTGCCGTCCGTTTTCTCAAAATCGGGGAGCAGAATATCTGCGGGGGAAAAACAAAGCTCTTTCATAAAAACTCCTTCAGCGCATACGCGCGCGCGTTTGTACGATGCTCTCAAGGGCGGAAAGGAATTCGTCCGCCTCTTCCACCGTGTTGTGATGGGAAAAGCTCAAGCGAATGGTGGCGTCCGTTTGCGCTTCGGTCTTGCCAAAGGCAAGAAGCGCGGCGGAAAGATTGCGTGCGTTGGACGCACAGGCAGAGCCGCTGGACACGTAAATACCGCGTGCGGAAAGGTCGTTTAGGACCGTTTCGCTCTTAAAGCCGTTCACGGTAAGGCTTAAAATGTGCGGCGCAAAGACGGGGGGCGTGTTTGGCGTCACCGCGTCCTTTAAAACGGGGTGCTTGGCTAGGGCGTCAAGCAAATATTCTCTTACGAGAGCGATCTGCGCGACGCGCGCGTCAAAGCTCTCCTTTGCCAGCCTTGCCGCCTCTGCAAAGGCGCATACGGCGGGCACATTCTCCGTGCCCGAGCGAAGACCCTCTTCCTGCCCGCCGCCTAGGGTGACGGGGGAAAGCCCTCGGCTTTTGATAACGGCGTCGGACACCCAAAGCGCACCCACGCCCTTGGGTCCCTCGATCTTATGGGAGCTGACGGTGAGCAGGTCCGCGCCAAGGCTCTTTGGGGAGAGTGGGATCTTCATACACGCTTGGGTCGCGTCCACGTGAAGCACGGCGTCGGGACACGCGCGGCGCATCGCCGCGCCGATGGCGGCGGTGGGATATACCGCACCCGTTTCGTTGTTGACCGCCATTATGGAGAGAAGCACCGTTTTGGGAGTGAGCGCCGCCATAAGAGCGTCCATATCCGGAGTGCCGCCCACGGTGGGAATGCGAACGATATCAAAGCCCGCGCGCGCAAGCGCGTCAAGGGGCAAGGACACGGACGCGTGCTCTCCCTCGGTGGTGATGATGCGTCCCCCGCGTGCGAAGCGCTCCTTCGCGTATGCGCGCCCAAAGAGGGCGAGGTTGTTCGCCTCGGTCCCGCCTGCGGTGAACAGGATGCGTCCGTCGCGTGCGCCGAGCGCCGCAAGAAGCGTTTTGCGCGCCGAGGTAAGGAGCGACGCCGCCCTCTGTCCGCGCGCGTGGCGCGAGGACGGGTTTCCGTATTCCTCTTTTGCCACCTGCATATAAAGGGCAAGCACCGCGTCCGAGGGACGGGTGGTGGCACTGTTGTCGAAATAAATTTCCTTCATTTTGTAAACCGAGAGGTATTATTTAAAGTAAAAATAGTTCAAAGCGGCGGTGATGTTTTCCAAATGCTTGTCGTAGCTGTCCGCCTTTGCCGTATAGGTGATGCAGTAGAGCGCGCTCGAAAACGCATTTCCGTGCACGATAAAGATCTGCTGATACTTGTACTCGGTGTTGGCATACTTACCCGTGAAAACGTAGCGGAACGCCGTCTTTGCCTTGTCGCCCGAGCCAACGGTCATCTTTTCCCACTCCACGCTCTCGCCCGCATCGTTCGTGCCCTGCGAGATGACGGTGAAATCGGAAAGGAAGGTGTAGTCGTCCTTGCAGGACTTCCAATACTCGTCGAGATTTTCCGCATACACGTTTTCGAGCTTCGCCACGGAAAGGGTTGCCTTGTCCGCACTCGAAAGCGTCGCGATGGTGTAATTTGAATTGTTCGATTCGGTCACCCAAACCTCAGGCACGTAAAGCACGTAGTCGCAAAGCGCGTCGTTCGAGGCGAGCTTGTATCCGTCGGGTGCTTCGCCCGCGCCCTTGGCGCAGGAAACGGAGAGAAGGAGCGTCGCACAGGCGAGAAGAAGAGCAAAAATCTTTTTCATTGTTCTGGTTCCTTTTTTAATCTTTCATATTTTTTAAGACCTCGCGGGCTGCGGAAAGCACGCCCACCTTACCCGATTCGTAGGTAAGACCGCCTTGGAAATAGGCAATATAGGGGGGACGGATGGGACCGTCTGCGGAAAGCTCAAGAGAGGCGCCCTGCGTAAAGGTGCCCGCCGCCATAATGACGGGGTCGCCGTAGCCCGGCATCGCCCAAGGCTCACAAGTCACGAAGGCATCGACGGGCGAGCCGTACTGAATGCCGCGGCAAAAGGCGATGAGCGCGTCCGCACTTCCGCACTTCACCGATTGAATGATGTCGTGGCGGCACTCATCCCATCGGGGCTCGGTCGCGAAGCCCAATTTTTCAAAGATATACGCCGCAAGGTGCGCCGTCTTAAGCGCTTCCTTAACGGTGTGGGGAGCGTAGAAAAGTCCCTTATACATATTTTTGGTCTGTCCGAGGGACGCGCCGATCTCAAGTCCGACGCCGGGGGCTGAATAACGGTATCCGCACAGATCCACCGCGCGCCGCGTGCCCGCAAGATACCCGCCCGACTCCGCCATACCGCCGCCCGGGTTCTTAATCAGAGAGCCGACGATGAGGTCAACGCCCACCGCAGTAGGCTCTCTGTCCTCGACGAACTCGCCGTAGCAGTTATCCACCATCACGAAGGCGTCGCTGTGTTCCCGCACGACGCGCGTGAGCGCGCCGATCTCGTCTACCGAAAGGGTGCGGCGGTCGAGGTATCCCTTGGAGCGCTGAATGAACGCCACCTTGACCGTCTTGTCGGCAAGTGCCCGCGCGATCCCCTCGTAGTCGGGATCGCCGTTTGGAAGAAGCGCGACCTCTTTGTACTTTACGCCAAAGTCCGCAAGCGAGCCGCGCCCCCCCTCGCCCGAGATGCCGATGACCTCGTCCAGCGTGTCATACGGCTTTCCCGTGATGGAAAGCAGGGTGTCGCCCGGGCGCAAAAGCCCGAAAAGCCCGATCGTGAGCGCGTGCGTGCCCGAGAGAATGGAGTGGCGCACGAACGCCGCCTCGGCGTCAAACACGCGGGCGTAGATCTCGTCGAGGGTATCTCTGCCGCGATCGTCGTAGCCGTAGCCGTCGGTGGGGGCAAAGTGTGCGGCGGAAACGCGCGCCTCACGAAACGCCTCAAGCACGCGAAGCGTTCCCCGCTCTGCGATCTCGTCGATGCGGGCAAAGTGCGGAGAGAGAAGCGCTTCCGCTTCCTTGACAAGTTGTTTTAGATCCATTTTTTCTATCCTTTTTCGATGTTTTCTTTTGTATTCACAAGCGCGCGAAACGCGTCGCCTCTTTCTTCAAAATCGAGAAATGCGTCAAACGAGGTAGCGGCGGGCGAAAGCAGTACCGTGTCCCCTGCCTTTGCCTCGCACTCTGCCGCGAAAAACGCACGCGCCATCGTTTCGCACCGAAGGTACGGAAGCGCACGCGCGCCGAGCGCCTTCGCCATCTCCTCTTCCGTTTCGCCGAAAAGAAAGGCGACAGCATCACACGCCGCCAAGGCGTCGCATAAGGGGGAGAGGGAAAGTCCCTTGCCCCTGCCGCCGAGAAGAACGAGAAGCCTTCCCCTTTCTCTTTGCGCCGAAAGGGTGGCAGCGGTGCGGGACGGGGTCGTGTCGATGGACGAGTTGATGTAGCGCACCCCGCGCTTTGTCGCCACGAGCTCCATTCGGTGCGGCGCACCGCCAAACGCCTTGGCAAAGCGGCGCACGGCGTCGGGCGTCACATAGGGCGCGGCGGCGGCTGTCGCGGCGAGTAGGTTTTCAAGGTTGTGCTTGCCCTCTACGCGCACGTCCGAGGCGCGCACGATGGGGATTCCAAGCCCGTAAAGCACGCCGTCCTTTAGGGTAAAATCCGCGTCCTCTTCCCCCGAAAAGCGAACGGCGTCCATTTCGGGAAAAAGCCCCGCGCGCAAAACGCGCGTCCTTGACAAGAGGGGCAAGCGGCGCTTGGCTTCCTCGTATTCCGCAAGGCTTCGGTGCCAATTTAGGTGGTTTGGGGTGAGGTTGGTGACAACACCCGTATGAAAAGAGCATTCCATATCCGAGAGCTGAAAGCTCGAAAGCTCAAGAACGCAAATATCGTCCTTGGTCATCTCGTCGAGAAAGGGGAGAAGGCTTCTGCCGATGTTGCCGCCGAGATAGACGCGTCTGTCTTGGCGGGTGAGAAGCCCCGCAAGCATCGACGCCGTGGTCGTTTTGCCGTCGCTCCCCGTCACCGCGAAAACGGGCGCGGGGCACAGGGCGGCAAAATACTCCGCCTCTCCCAAAACGACAGCACCGCGCAGGGCGGCACGGCAAAGGACGGGGTGATCGGGACGCATTGCGGGGGTGCGAAAGACGAAATCGCCCCGCGCCTCTGCCCTGCCCCCCGCAAACAGCGGAACGCCGAGAGAGGAAAGCCACAGAGGAACGTCCCCAAGCAGCTCGCGCGGCGCGTCGTCAAAGGCGTATACGCGCACGCCTGCGCGCACGAGATGGGTGACGAGCGCCCGTCCCGACCGTCCAAGCCCAAAGACGGAAGCAGTATCGTTTTTCCTCGGCATCGGCTTCATAGCAATTCTCCTCTGTTCGTTCTCTTGCCATTGTATGCCGATGACGGGATTTTGTCTATTTATCTATTATATTATATATTCTACATAAGAAAAAAGCAAGAGCGAATTTTGAAAATTCGCTCTTGTCTAGCAAAGTTTACGTTTTCTTTTGCGCTTTTCGTTTTTCCCGATACATCAAAACGAGCGCGGTCGCGAGGTGAGCAAGGTTGGTCAGAAGCCAAGAAATGGGGAAGCAAAGGAAAAGGAAGGAGAGCGTGTGGCTAAGCGGGAAAACGAACCACACCCACAGAACGCGCAAAAAGCAGGAGCAGACGAGAGAGGAGATCATCGGCGTGATGGAGCAGCCGCGTCCGCGCAAATGCCCCGTCAAAACTTCCATAATGCCACAAAGGAAGTAGAAGGAAAGAACGACGGAGTTTCGCTCCTTTGCCGCCGCAATGATCAAGGGCGCCTCGGGGAGTGCGGTGTCAACGAACAGAGAAAGAATTCCGTCCGCGAACAAAAGGCAGGCGTTCGAGATCAAAAGTCCGACCGTGACCACTTGAATGAGGGCATACCCCAGCGCGCGGCGCACACGGTCGGGGCGGCGCGCCCCCACGTTTTGTCCCGTCACGGTCATAATTGTTTGATAAAAGCTGTTCATCGCGACGTAGGTGATAGATTCCATACTCATTCCAACCGCGTTTCCCGAAACGGTGGTCGTGGGAAAGGTGTTGACCGCGCTTTGGATGAGCACGTTGGCAATGGAAAAGACCGAGCTTTGCACGCCCGACGGAATGCCGATGCGCAAAACGTCACGCAAAACACGGCGGTCGATGCAAATGGTGGAAAAGCGAAAGCGCACGCTGTCGGACCGACGGGCAAGCACCGTCCAAACCGCGATGGCGGAAACGTATTGCGCGACGATGGTAGCGTACGCAACGCCTTCCACCGACATATGAAGTCCGATAACGAAAAGAAGGTTGAGCCCCACGTTAAGAAGCCCCGTGAGGGCAAGAATGATAAGGGGCGTTTTGGAGTTTCCCACCGAGCGCAGGATCGCCGCACCGAAATTGTAAAGGATCTGCGCGGGCATTCCAAGGAAAATGATGCGCATATAGAGGGCGGCGGCGTCTATGATATCGTTGGGCGTTTCCATCCAGCCCAAAACAGTGCGCGACAAAAGAACGCCGAGCAAGCCGACCGCGACCCCCGCCACGGCTCCCACGACGAAAACGGTATGCACCGCGCGGGAAAGGGCACGCTCCTCGTGCGCGCCGAAGCGCTGTGCCACGACAACGCCCGCGCCCACCGAAAGTCCCAGCGCAAGCGCCACGAAGAGCGAGGTCAGCGACCCCGTCGAGCCGATCGCGCCGAGGGCATTCGCATCTCCCGAAAACTGTCCGACAACGATCTTATCCGCCTCGTTGTACAGCGTTTGCAGAATGCTGGACGCCATAATCGGCAGGGTAAAAAGAAGCATCGGGAAAAAGAGCTTTCCCCTTGTAAAATCCCGTTGTGCCTTCATTTTCGTCAAAACGCGTCCCTCGCTTTCTTCACACTGAAAACAGTATAGCACACCGCCAAAATAAGTCAATCAAAAAGGGCTTTTTGGAAAAAAATTGATGCAAAAATCCATATTTTGCGCGCCGTTAGAGCCGTCCTTGGAAAGCGACCGCCTTTCCGATGATCTTGATGCTCTCAAGCTCCGCACCGAGATAGACGAGAGGCTCGTATGCGGTATTTTCAGGCAAAAGCACCAGCTTCTCCTTTTCGGGATAATAATAAACGCGCTTTAAGGTCGCCTCGTCCTCGATGACGACAACGCCGATCTCGCCGTTCTCCACCGTGGAGCAGGCGCGCACGAAAACGAGGTCGCCGTCGTAAATGCGTGCTCCCGTCATACTGTCGCCGCGCGCACGCAAGCAAAAGTCTGCGCGAAGCCCGTCGTCCTCTACGGCGTAGCTCTCGATCTGCTCGTCGGCGTACACGGGCGCGCCGCAGGCGATCTCCCCCAAAACGGGGATTCTTCTGCGCCCTACGGGCAAAACGCCGTCGAGAGAAAAAACGGAGTCCTCAAACCCAAGAAGGCGCGCGCTCGTCGTGCCGAACAGCTCTGCCATACGCGCGATCTTGGCGCGCGGAATGTTTTCGATGACACCGCTTTCGTAACGGTGAATGGTCTGGCGGCTGACGCCGAGCGCGCGCCCAAGCCCTTCCATACTGTAACCGCATTTGCGACGGAATCTGCGGATTCTTTCTCCAAGCTCCATATGCTTCACTCCTTTTTTTAAAAAAGTCTTTTTCCAGCATTCAGTGTAACACATTTCGACATAAAATGCAACACTTTTTTGTAAAAAATTCTATTTTGTCACTTGACAAGTTACAATTCGCGTGCTATACTAGACTTGTCCCAAGGTGGCACCCCGCGGTTTTCTCCACCCGCAGGGGAGAGCAATCACGCATTTGCTCGAAAAAGCTCCAAACGCCCCGTTTTATGGGAGCTTTTCCGCCATCGCAGGACTTCCCGTTCATCCCCTTTGTTGCATAATATGCAACATCCGTCCAACCTATGCAAAGGAGAATCCGTATGCCAAGCACTATCCGTTTTTCTACTCTGCCCGCATCCCCGTTTCCTCGTCGTCCCCAAGAGGAGGGGTACGCGTGACAAAAGGGATCCCCGTCGGCGTCGAGCGCGCCATTCGCGGCTATTGTGAGGATTACGCACGCCGCCGCGAAGAGATTCGAAAGGGTGTTTTGCCTGCCGAGGTCATCGGTCACTATATGGTCATCAACGCCAAGATCGACCGCGCCATCGCCTCTTGCTGTGAAGAAGGCTTTTGCGAGGAGATCCGCGAGGACATCGGCGCATCCACAGGCTACGACCACTCAAGGATCGCCTTTCTCTCCATCGGCACCTACAAAGCCCGCAAGCGCGCCTGCAAGCTCGCCATCGCCAAGGAATTGCATCTCTTGTAATGCAAACTATGTTTTACATATCAAAGAAAAAGCCGAGAAATTTCTCGGCTTTTTGTCTTATTGTCGTTTTTTGATTATGCTTTCGCTACGGTAGGTAAGATTTGCGGGATTTTCGAGCGATTTTGGAGTGATTTTTTCGATTGTAAGCAAGAAAAAACGATTGATAATCGTTTTTTTGCAGCGCTTAACTAAAACAAGGAAAAATGAAGCGCAGCTATGCCAAGCGCACATTTTGACTATGTTTTAGGAAGCAGAGCGAAGCTGTATAAAATACTGCGAGTGAACAGGCGCGGAAAAGCGCCCAAAATCGCCGAAAATCACCAAATCTTCTTGTAAAGGTCCATTACCTCGCGCTTCGTCGGTACACGCGGGTTCGTTGCGGTACAAGCGTCCTTCAGTGCCGCTTCTGCCATTTCTTCAATGGCTTCCATATACTGTCCCTCGGTGATGCCGCCAATGGCAGATACCGAAAGCGGAATGTTCATTTCCTTGTTCATAAATTGAATGTAGGAAACAAGGGCGCGGACGGTGGTGATCTCGTTGAGGTTAAATACGCCGAGGGTACGCGCCATATTACAGTACTTGCGTACGCAGGGCGCATATACACTGCGCGAGCGCGAGTGCATATCGATCTCGGAGTTATATTCAATGATGTAGGGAAGCAAAATGGCGTTCGCCTTGCCGTGAGGAATGTGGAAGTGCGCGCCCAGCTGATGCGCCATACCGTGGTTGAGTCCGAGCGACGCCGAATTAAAGGCAAGCCCCGCAAGGCAGGACGCAATGTGCATCTTTCTGCGCGCGTGGGTGTCCCCGTTGTCGTTGTAGGAGCGAAGTAAGAACTGTCCGCAGATCTCAACCGCCTTTTCGGCAAGCGCGGCGGAAAACTCGTTGTTGTTCGTCGAAACGTACGCCTCGATCGCGTGCGTCATAACGTCCATACCCGTGTCTGCCGTGATGGCGGCGGGCACCGACTTGACAAGCTCCTCGTCAAGGATGGCTTCGTCGGGGATCAGGCTCTCCTCGGCAAGCGGATATTTCGCCTCGTGTACAGGGTCGGAGATAACGGCGAAGGAAGTGACCTCGCTTCCCGTACCCGATGTCGTGGGAATGGCAATGAGCCAAGGACGGAAGCTATCCTCAATCTCGGTAGCAAACTTTCTCACCGCCTTGGCAAGGTCGATGGCAGAGCCGCCGCCGATGGCGATCATACAGCCCGCGCGATAGGCGAGCGCCGCCTTGACGCCGAGCGTGACCTTCTCAATGGGCGGGTCAGGCACCACGTCCGAAAAAACGTCGTATTCAATTCCCGCTTGCGAAAGACGCCCCGTCACCTCGCGGATCATTCCGCTGGAAACGACGAAGGGATCTGCGACCACGAACGCTCTCTTGTATTGCAACGCAAGAAGGCGGTCGAGCGCGCGCTCACCGAAGCAGACCTTGGTTTTGACCTCGAAATTCTTCACGTTCTTTTCTTCCTTGATAATTTTTTGTCAGAGATTATTTTTTACAGTATAACACATCCTCGCCCAAATTGCAAGAGAATTTCGAGGAAAACACAATTTTTTCCATTTTTCCCGCTTCACTCTGTCGGCGATGTTGGGGGCGGCAGACGCTCCCCCTCTAGGTACGCATAAAAGAGTGCTGTGTCGTCGGGCAGGGGAAAACGCACCCCGTCGATATGGATAAAGCGCGAGAGCGCGTACTCATAGCTCGAAAGCGGACGGAGAAAGGCGTCGTCGGTGTGCGCGGCAACGGTGATGCCGCCCTCTCCCGTTTGCATAATCACGAGCGTGTGATAAAAATCGTCTTCCGCGCGTCCAAGCTGCACGAAATCTCCCGCCACCGCCTCGCTCTCGTCCACCGCGCGCCCAAAGGGACCTACCCCCGTATTCTCGGTCAAAAAGCGAAAAAAGGGGGCAACACCCGTCCAAGCGGGCGCGCGGTCGGCGTCGCTCTTATAGTACCAGCCAAAGGTGGGCGTTTCGTTCATCACGAGCGCCCCCGCAAGAAGACATTGCGAAGCAAAATTAGTGCAATCGCCCCCAAAGGGGGTGTAATCGTTAAAAAGCGGATTGCGCGCAAACGCCCACCGCCGTGCATAGGTCAACGCACGCATCCTTACATATTCCTTGATTGCAAGCATAAAATTCTCCTTCCGTTTTTGACAGTATACGGCGGCGCAGGAACGGATGTGATTTTTTTTGCAAAAAAATAAAAAAAGTGCGAAAAAAATCTTGAAATGTACGCACTTTTATGCTATTCTATTGGTATCAAAAAGTCTAACTTCGGAGGAAAAGGAAATGGGTGTAAACAAAAGACCCGATACGATGGCAAGGATCCAAACCAAGGCACAGGCAGATGCCTTTATCGCCGAACAGATCGCCGAGGTGCGTGCACAAGTCGGCGACAAAAAGGTACTTCTCGCCCTCTCGGGCGGCGTTGACAGCTCGGTCGTCGCCGCGCTGCTCATCAAGGCGATCGGCAAGCAGCTCTACTGCGTACACGTCAATCACGGCTTAATGCGCAAGGACGAATCGGAGAACGTCGTTCGTCTTTTCAAAGGCGAGCTTGACGCCAACCTCATTTACGTGGACGCCACCGACCGCTTCCTTGACCTTCTTGCGGGCGTTTCGGACCCCGAAAGCAAGAGAAAGATCATCGGCAAGGAGTTTATCGAGGTATTTGCCGACGAAGCACGCAAGCTTGAGGGCGTTTCCTTCCTCGCACAGGGTACCATCTACCCCGATATTCTCGAAAGCATTGAGCAGGCTTCGGGCAAAAAGGCAGTAAAGTCCCACCACAACGTGGGCGGTCTTCCCGAGGACCTCAAGTTCGATCTCGTTGAGC
>JAZSBJ010000050.1:0-7128 GCA_045602305.1 Eubacteriales bacterium
GAGTCAGTTGCTCTACCAACTGAGCTAGAGGTGCATATTTACTTGTCCCATCGCGACCCTCGCGATTCGCAACGCATAGATTATAGCACACAAATTCGGCTTTGTCAATACCTTTGAGAAGATTTCTTTTATTTTTTTGCAAGAATTTTTTTGAAAAGAAATCCTGCACAAACGTGCAGGATTTCTCACTTTTTTAGTTGTAGGGGTCGTAGATGTTGCCGTACTTCGGATCTTCCATCGTGGGCTTTTTACCCGTGTTTACAAAATACGCCGCATTCTCGCCCGCAAGGGTACCTGCCTTATTGTAGCCCGCCTGCGAGTAATGCACGTAATCATACATCAAGCCGTCTTCGATAAAGCTTGCCGTCGCGGTGCAGACCATAACGATGTCGTCGTACTCCTTGCAGATCTCGGTCTGCGCAAGAATGATCTCATCATACTTTGCGGGGTTTGTCGTATTGTGACCGATACGCACAACGAAGCAGGCGTCGATCCCCGTAGCAACCAGCTCGTCTACCACAGAGAAGAACTTGCTCTTATAGTCTTCCTTCGAAACCTTATTTTCACCATCCGTTTCGCCTTGGCACCATACCATATAATCGTTGCGAATGGTATATCCATTGCTATGAAGCCAGTTCTTGGCTTTTCGGTAACGGGAAACGACCTCCTCAAAGGCTTCGCCGTCGGGGGACCAAAAATCAATGCCCGTGTTGCCCTGTGCGGCAAACACACCAACGATAGGAACTCCCGTGTTGTCGTAATATGCGTTTGCAAACGCGGAAACCATCGAGCCGCGCGTGCCGGTGCTACCCAGCGCACTGTTCGCTTCCCCCGCACCAAAGGGCTCTTCGAGAGGATAAATACCGTTTGTCGCCGAGATGCACTTGAACCAATAGCCGTGTCCTTCGGGAACGACAGGGGCTTCCGAAGCCGTGCCGCCGTTGCCGACCATATTGGACTGTCCCATAAACAGCACGAGATCAATGACCTTTTTCCCCGCCTGCCCCTCGATAACCGAATAAATACCTTCGGTTTCGGTAATCGCCGCAACGTATGCAAGAGATTCGTCGTCAAGCGTGCTTGGATCGTCCATCAAGGCATTGAGGGCAGCCGCCTTATCGGCATAAGCGCCGATCGCCGCACCGTTTTGCAGTGGAACGAACAAGCCGTCTGTCTTGTAGAGCATAAAGGCGTTCGCCTCTCCACCGTGTGCCGTCTTATACGCGGCGTACGCCGCCTCGGCGTCGTTCATCGCAACAAGTATCTCGATGTTGGTAATTTCTGCGGGAGGAAGCACCGTGCCGTTCGAAAGGGTGACAACGATACGTTCGTTCGCATCAATCTCCGCCTTGGCAACCGTCAGGCCCTGCGGGGGCTCCTTATCCTCGCCGCCCTCGTCGCTCGCGCCCTCATCGTCCGCAATTTCTGCAGGAGGAAGCACCGTGCCGTCCGAAAGGGTGACAACGATACGCCCGTTCGTGTCAATCTCTGCCTTGGCAACCGTCAGGCTCTCTGCGGGCTCCTTATCCCCGCCGCCCTCGTCGCTCGCGCCTTCGTCGTTCGTTTGACCGCCGCCGTTCGTTTGACCGCCGTCATTCGTTTGACCGCCGTCCGTGTCGTCACAAGCTGTGAAGGCAAGGCAAGCAAAGACCATCACGAGCGCCAAAATGAGGGATAAAGCGCGCTTAAGGTGCGTTCTTTTCATCTGTTTTCTCGCTTTCTAAAATAGATTACACCACCATTGTAGCAAAAAAGCAAGCGTTTTGCTTGCTTTTTCTTTGGAAATATATTCTGCTTTTTTAGAAAACGGCGAGTTTTCTTGTTTTTTTGCGATTTCGTGTTACAAAAACTCCTTAAGGCACGCCTTGACGGTCGGGGAAACAAGATCCGTTTCGTCCACCGTTTTTTCGTACGCCGCAACGCTTTCGGTCTTCATAAGGAGAGAGAGGAGCTTGTCCTTCTTGATGGTTTCGCCTTGCGCGCAGATCAAAGCTCTGCGTGCGGCGGTCTTGGCGCGATCGAGTGCCGTCTTTGCTTGGTAGGTCAGCACAACGAGGTATTCTTTCGCCGTATCCACCGCAAGATCAAGCCCGACGCAATCGGTCAAGACCTCGTTTGCATCGACCTTCACGCCGTCTGCAAAAAGTGCGACCTCCGCATCCGCAACATCCTTGAAGCGAAGCGCAAGCACGCGGTCCGCAGGAATCACGCTTCCGTCGCCCTCAAAGGAAATTTGCAAAGTCTGCTTTGCAATTCCGCCCTTTTCGGTGTGTTCGTTTTTGAAACGCGTAAACAGCTCGCCCGTCTTTCCTTCCGTCCTGCCGTCCTCGTACAGCGTGTAGGTGCCATTTCCCTCGTAGGAACGGATCTGCAGCGTATGGGGGTTTGCCACGGAATTGCCCTTGTCCATCGACAGCGGCAACACCCCGCCCTCGCGGATCAAAACGGGCACGCTCTCAAGCTCACGAAGGAAGGTGATCTTCTTGCCGCCCTTGCCCGCAGTATATTTCACACCCGTGAAAATATCCGTCCATTCGCCCTCGGGCAAGAAGGCGTTGATGCGTGCAAAGCCGTCCCTCTGCGCCCTTTGCGTTGCAGGCGCAACGAGAAGCTCGCCGCCGAAGATGTACTCGTTTTTGTAGCGGTAGGCTTCGGGCTCCTTCCACTCGTAATACAAGGGCTCCACAAGTGCGACACCGTTTTTGTGCGTGTTATACGAGCCCGTGTACAAATACGGGATGAGCTTATGTCTAAAACGCAACCAACTCTTTGCAATTTCGCCTGCCCCGTTGCCGTATGCCCAAGGCTCCTTGGTGCAGCATTCGGCGTTGCAGCAGTGCAAGCGGTTGATGGGGCTGAGGACGCCGTATTGCATATGGCGCAGATAAAGCTCGTTGCCCTTTTCGCCGAACATATGTCCGCCAATGTCGTGCGACCACCAGGTGTAGCCCACGTTGCTCGCGGTTGCGGTAAATTCGGGCAAATAGTCGAGCGTTTCCCAAGTGATGATGGTGTCGCCCGAGAAGCCGAGCGGATAACGGTGCGAGCCGATGCCCGAATAGCGGGAGAGAATGAGGGGCGTCGTGCTCTCAAGCGCGTTGTCTAACGTATGGTAGTGATTGAGCGACCAAAGCGGGTCAAGTCCGTCCATCGCGGATGTCGCGCCCTGTTGCCAGTCCACCCACCAAAACGCAACGCCGTCGCGCTCATACGGCTTATGCACGACCGAGAAATATGCATTGATAAAGTCGGTGCTTGCGATGTCAAACTTGATCCTTTCGCCCGTTTGGGGGTCGCGCCCAAGCGCCTTTG
The DNA here is from genome assembly GCA_045602305.1 of Eubacteriales bacterium. GTDB lineage: Bacteria > Bacillota > Clostridia > Oscillospirales > CAG-272 > UBA1740. The sequence continues at coordinate 3,313 of JAZSBJ010000050.1, forward strand.
CCATCTCCTCGTAGCAATCTTCCCACCAACGGAAGCCGTCTGCGGGGTGCAAATTGAGGGTGATCTTGAGATTCTTCTCCTTGATCTTTTTCAAGAACGCCTTATAGTCGGGGAACAGTCGCTTGTTCCAAGAATATCCCGTCCAACCGCTGTTTCCGCCGTAAAAGGGGGTGTTTCTTCCCTTTTCCGTAATGTGCAGGTCTGCTTCCATTTCGGTAGAATAGTGCCAGTCCATATCAATGGTCGCAACGGTAAGGGGAATTTCCTGCTCTTCAAAGGATGTAAGCAGGCGCAAATATTCCTTATCGGTGTACACGTAATATCGGCTCCACCAGTTACCGAGCGCAAAGCGAGGGATGAGGGGCGCGTTTCCCGTAATCGAATAAAGCGCCTTTACCGCCGCGCGGTAATCGTCGCCGTACGCAAAAATGTATTCGTCGCTTCCGTCGCCGCGCACGGGCTTCACTTCACCGTCTTTGCCCAGCGTGAGCGAATTTGCATCGTCAAACACCGCAACGCCGGTTTTCGAGCAAACGCCCGTTCCGAGTGAAATTCTGTCTGCCCTCGTCTTGTCCCGCTTGCGGTCGTTGGTGAGCCCGACGTAGGTGTCCCCGTCGTAGCCGTCAAGGGTGCGGTAGGTGCCCATAAGGTTGCCCTTGTTGTCGATCCTTTGGCGCTTTCCCTGAAGCTCCACGCGACAGTCGTCACGCGCCTCTGCCAAGATGAGTCGGCACGCGCCCGTCGAGATAACGCACGACTTCTCCGTTTTCTCGACCGAAAATGCCTGCGGCGGCATATCGCGATAAAAGACCGACTGCGTCGCGTCATCGCGGAACTTCTTGTCCTTGCTGTATTCTAAACGAAACAGCCTGTCCGCGAGCACCGTTACGCGATAATTTTTCCAAAACAATACGTTCTTTTCGTTCGCCAAAGGGCGGGTCGAAGCAATCAAATGCTTGTCTAACATATCGTAAGCTCCTTTGATAAGAAAACGGCTTCGCACGCCGTGCTATGGTATAATACTAACATATCGCGCCCCAAAAATCAAGTGGTTTCCCCGATTTTAGGCGTTTTCTCTGTGCGTTTTTTCTGGCAATTGCAAGATTCCGTTTGCGCGAAGCGCATTCTACCACGATCTCTCAACGAAGTGCCAAAAAGCTCGGTGGGAAGGGTGTCGCGCCGCACCGGGCACATCACTCTTTTCACCGAGCTTTGATATGCTTTTTATCGGGTGATTTTATACTGTTTTTCTCTTGCGAATGAAGAACCAATATATCGCAAAGCCGCCGACAACGGCAAGTGCGCCGATGCTGATGGGGATCCACACAAGGCTCACATCATTATCAGGCTTTTCTGCACCGCAAACGCGACACGTTGTTCCCCGCGAGCCGTCCTGCGTATTTTCGGTAGCCGAATCGCTTCCCCAATCGTGATCCAAGCTCTCCACTTTGCCGCAAGCGTCCACCGTACAGGTTCTGGTATGTTTATTGTCGTCAAGCTTGCTCCACTGCCCCCAAACGTGGGGGTGGGCAAGGATCCGCATCACAATCGCGTCGTTTGCGGGTGTCTGTCCACCTGCTTCCCATTCGACGGCAGCGTCCTCTGTTGCGGTGAACACTGCCAAAAGATCCGTCGCCTCATAAAGAAGCTTAGCGCCTTTCTGCATACTAACAGAAATCTCACCGCCTTGGTACTCAAGATGCTCATAAACGGTGCCGTGCACCTCGGTAAGGGAGAGCGTACATTTGCTATCAGCCCCAAGCGTGACGGTGTTGCCACTCTTAGTGGTTGCGGAGAACACACCGTTTGTGTCAATATGCGCGGTGATCGCGCTGTCATCGGGATCTCCCTTGACAGTCAACACAGCGGTGTCGTTCTCTTTGGTGATCGCGGCGCTGCCGACAACGCTTGCCTTGCCGTCTTGCTCGACGGTTACGTAGACGGTACCCAAAGATTCTACCTGAACGCCGTTAACCTCAACCGTGTCCCCCTCGTCAAGAGAAATAGCGCCGCCCGCGAGGCTGGGGGTACAAAAAGACGTTAGCAGGAAGGTTGCCTCATAGGTGTCACTGCCGTCATCCACGAAATCATATCCAAAAAGGAAATCTGTACAGGGCGCAGAGGCACGGATTGTCAGCGTACCGTCGCCGCCCGTGGAATAGCAGGAAAGGTTCTTGTCAAAGTCCATAGTCAGTGCCCGCATTCCGGTAGCGGAGCTTTCGAATTGATAGAACACATCGTCAACAATTGCAGTGCCGCTTTCAAAGCATATCGAATCGTTGAGGCCGCGCTCTGACAGATAAACGCCCACTTGTACGTCCACAGCCGTGACGGTTTTAGCGTTGGTATAGCCGTTTTGGTCGTCATTTACATATGCCACGGAAAAAGAGTCGCCTACCGCAAGTTCGTTGTCGATCTTGCCCTCTAAAACAACGATAAAGGGGGCTTTGTTGCCTGCACCCGTTACGTTTTCATCCACGGCAAATACAAGCTTTGCGCCTTGGTCGCGCGCCGTGAAGGTCTTGCCGTCCACCGAAGCAGTGGCATATGCGGCGAGGGTACAGCGAAGCTCGCCCTCTTGCAGACGGATATCACTGTCCGTGCTTGATACGAGGAGCTTGGCGCCGTTTGAGCCTGCGGTGTAAATGTCATACACTTCATTTGCTGCCAGGATTTTTTCGGTATAGCCGTTTTCCGCACCCGGTTCCGCCGCAGAAACGGCAAATGGGATCAGTGCGAAAAGCATCACGGCCACAACCAAAAGTACACTATACTTTTTGAGTTTTGTTTTCATAATTTTCCTCCATCTAGAAAATAGAATTTATTGTGGGATTTTTGTTTTTCCTTATTTATATATGCAAAGCTTCACTACTCGTTCTTTCCTTCTCGATTATGGGGACATTTGCAAATGCCGAACCATTCCTCACCGCGCTCGAAGTATTTACAATCGGCACAGGTGGTATCGGACGTGCGCTTTGCCTCACCCTTGTACTTGTCGCAAGTGTCCTGCATCATAGTCACAAACGGCTCACCGCTATCGGTGTAAACCGGTTCTTTTATAAAGTCGGGATAGATAACGACCGGTTCACAAAGCGCGCTTTGTCTGTCGCATTCCTCATAATAGCCGTATCTCAACGCAAAGGTCTTGCCGAATGTTTTTATGACCTTGTAAGGATCCCCTTCCTTAGGGATATCCTTCTGATGCGGCAAATCGTTTTGAATTAACTTGCTTAACATACCTTCTCCTCTCGGAAATACGGGGTGCAAAAAAAATCTGCTACGCTGTTGTTGATAACAGTATAGCAGATCTTTCCGATTTGCGGTATTACCTAAAACCACTTTTTTAGGTCTTATTTTCGGGCATTTTTGGCACTAGAATAAAATTTATATATCCAAAACACCCAAGAAAAGATATATAATTCTCATTTACAAGATCGCAGCAAATTCTGACCGAGGAAGCCCCGATTTTTCGCTCACGATACGCACCGCTTGCTTGACGACCGAGAGCGACAGATGTAAATGATCGGCAATCTCCTGATTGCCCATTCCGAAGGCGGCGAGCTTGGCTACTTCTCGCTCCTTGTCGGAAAGCGTGGTCAGGATCGTCTTTCCTCGGACTGCACCGGACAGCTTTGACCAGCCTTCATTATATATTTTATAGAGCTTCTTGACTTCCTTCCAAACCCCCTCGTCAATCAAGGAAAGACGCCTCTCCATAAGGGTGTCAAGAGCGCGGCAGTATTCGGCAAGAACGCCGTAGAATTTGTCGGGAAGCGCCAGCTCTATGGCTTTGTCGATGTGGTAGATCGCATCCTC
>JAZSBJ010000051.1:0-3044 GCA_045602305.1 Eubacteriales bacterium
CTTCTCTTCTCACCTGTATGATGCTCGGTACGGTATTCTCCAACGTATCTCCGCGCTCGCAGGATGCGATGGACCGCCTTGAACGCTGGACGGCGCCCATTCTCGTTCTCTTCTTCACCATCAGCGGTGCAGAGCTTGAGCTTTCGGTCTTCTCCGACGCGATGATCGTTCTCGTCGGCATCATCTACATCATTGCGCGCTCGATCGGCAAATACAGCGGCGCGCGCATAAGCTCCAAAATGATGCACTGCGATAGGGGCATCGTCAAGTACCTCGGTGTGACGCTTTTGCCGCAGGCAGGCGTTGCGCTCGGTATGGCAATGAAGGCGACCGAGCTTGGCGAAGAAGGCGTCATCGTTTCCAACATCGTCCTTTTCGCCGTTTTGGTGTACGAGTTTATCGGTCCGACGCTCACCAAGATCTCTCTCCAGCTTGCGGGCGAGATCGATCCTGAGGTCGCAAACGAGGGCGGCATTCGCTTGCGCCGCCGTCGATCTCACACGGAGTACGACGAGCGCCCCGTCACGCCCCTGCCGGGTGAGCTTCACCCCCGTCAGGCGGCGGCATCCACAGAGCAACCCCCCGACAAAAAATCAGATTAAAAAGAGAAACCCGGTGATGTTTTCGCATCACGAGGATTTTTGTTACCAATTGTTTTTCTTAATGTCTTCCTTGCGGCAGACCGACGTATACGGACAGTAGGCGCAGGGATTGACCTTTTCGTCGGGGACGATGCTCGCCTCTCCCGCACGCATACGGCGCGCGGTGGAAAGCACTGCTTCCTCGGCGTCGTCTAACAATTCTCCAAATGCGACAAGATCGCCAAAGACGTTTCTTTGCTCGAGCTTCGGTCTTCCGTCCTTTTGGGGGACGGACAGATGGGATAGGTCGTCGTCCATCGCGTGAATGATGTCCTCTTCGGCAAGGAAGAAGCCGTGCCGCGCGAAGTTTTCTTTGCGGATCTTGTTTAAGATCTCGCCTTCGGATGCGGGGTAGGAAAGGGTGGGAGATTTGGGGTCGGCGGTATTGTAAACGATGCCTGCGGGGATCGGTCTTTTGCCGTCCTTTAGGGCAAGACGGGAAAGAAATGCGGCGTTTTCACTCTTCCAAATCGCGCAAAGGTAAATAAACATTTGCAAATTGCGCCCTTTTCTCACCTCATCACGCGAGAAGGTGCGAGAGCCCGTTTTGTAATCCACCACGCGCACGAACAGCTCTCCGTTTTCCTTTCGGTAGGTGTCTACGCGGTCGATGCGTCCGCCGATCGAAACGCTTTTTCCGTCCTTGTCGCGGAACACGAGCGCGCCGGGACCGTCTTTGCCCTCAAGCGCAAGCTCGCAAAAGGCGGGGGTGAAGCGGCTGTGCAAGAACTCGTCGTAGATGTCGCGCGTGACGAGAACGGCGGCACGGCGCAAGCGCGCAAAGAGGTGGGAGAGGCGGGGAGAATCTTGCATACTGGGGGGGCAAATGCTCGAAAGGTATTCGCCGCACGCCGTTTCCACGTATGCGGGGATCTTGTCGGGGTCAAGCGTGTGAATGTCGGCGCCGTCTTTTTCGATCAAGGCAAAGAAGCGCTCAAGAACGGCGTGGATGACGTTGCCGACGTCCACGGGGCGTATGGTGGCAGGCTCTTCCTCTTTTAAGAGAAGACCGCGCTTGCAATAATAGGCAAAGGGGCAGTTTAAGAAGTCCTCGAGCTTGCTTTGCGAGGCGCGCAGCGCATCGGGGAAAAGGCGCGCGGCGGCACGCTCGCTCACACGGCAATTGGGTTCAAAGACACGCTCTCCCCCAAGTGTTGTCGTTTGGGAAAGAAGGGCGTCTTCCTTAAGCAGTGCAGCAACGGCTTCTCCCCTTGCACTGCCGTCAAGCTCATAATACTGTTCAAGGGCGGCGTAGGGGGTGAAAAAGTCGGGGGTGCCGCGCGTTTCGGCAAGCGTGGGAAAGAGGCGCGCCGTTTGCAAATAAGCGGATGCGGGCTTTAGCGTTTTGCCCAGCGTGTCGGCATCAAAGCGAACGAGCAGGGCACGCACACGGGGCGCGGCAAGGGCACGCAGGAAGGAGAACTGCTCGCGTGAAGCGCGCACCTCGGGCGGCTTGCCGACGGCAATGCCGACGCCCGCGAGGGCGACTCGTTCTTCCTCGGGGAACACGCCCCCAAGCGAAACTGCGGCGGGAAATTCTCCCTCAATAGCGCCTAGGAGAAATACGGTCCTCTCGCCCGTGGGACGGAAGGTGTCCGCGTTTGCGACGAGAACGGCGTCCTGTGACGAGGGAATGCTTCCAAGCGATACGGAAGCAAACACGAGGGAAAGAAGCTCCGCAAAGCGTGCACGCGTCAAGGGAAGCTCTCCCATAATTTCCGTGATGCGGTCGAGAAGCCCGTATAAAACGGGAATCAAGCGCGAAAGACGGTCTGCGTCCGCCTCTCTCCCTTGCCGTCTTTCTTCCTTTGCGCGTTCGCGCAAGCGGCGCTCGGCGGCGATTTCGGTGAGAAAACGGTAGAGTGCAGTTCCGTGCTCCCTTGCCGTATGCTCGCCCGACGTAGCATCGCGAAGCGAAAGCAGGGGCAAAAGGATCTGCTCGCGCGCGGCGTTGATGCGTGCAAGGCGCTCAGTATCCTCTTGGGTAAAGCGGTCTAAAAAGCCGCGCGGATGCATATCAAAGGGACGGTTTTCGGCAAAGGTGCGTCCCCCCACGCGCCACTTTTCGGCGTACAGCTCGAAAAGGTCGCAGTCGTCGGGGAGAATGCCCGAAAACCCGCATTTGATATACGCAATAAGGTCGGCACGCAAAAAGCCGCGTTCAAGGCAGGCGTATGCCGAAAGGATCATTTTGGTGAGAGAAAGCTCGGTAAGGTCGGTGTGGGAAGAGAAGAAAAAGGGAATGCCCTGCGCCGAGAGCGCCTCGTCGAGAATGCCCGCATATTTTTCGGGCGCACGGGAAACGACGGTAAAATCGCGGTATCTCTCGCCCGCCCGCACGGCGCGCGCGATCTCGGAAGCGACGTGCGCGCAGCCCTCGTAGGGGTCCTTGGCAGAGATGAG
>JAZSBJ010000052.1:0-2303 GCA_045602305.1 Eubacteriales bacterium
AAAAGTTTTGATCAAACTTTTTCAAAAGTTTGCGGGGTGGAGGGGCGGAGCCCCCATATTCGGCGCTTTTCTTTTTTGATAACTTTTTTCTTTTGCGCCTGCAATGCCAAAAGAAAAAAGTGGCTAACGATTTTTCATTAACAAACGATCTATCCTCTCTTACATATTTCACCTTTTGGAGGACCAATATGAAGCTTGGGGAATGGATCAAGGATACACGTACGTACAAGCGCGCCGCCATGGTGGCGACAGTGCTTATTTTGGCGGTGGGATGGATCACGGCAGACATTCTTTTAATGCCGCGCCAAAAGTCGCCCGAGGTCGTCGAGATCCCAGATCTTTGCGGACAAGATGCCAATAGCATCAAGACCGAGGAGTGGCTCGACGTCGATATCGAATACCGCTACGACGAAAATACCCCCGCAGGGGTCGTATTTTCGCAAACGCCAACGGCGGGCAGCCGACGCAGATTAAACGAAGGTGCTTGCCAAGTCACCGTTGTTGTCAGCCTCGGGCGCGAGAGTATCTTGCTCCCGCACATGGCAGGGCGCGACGTTTATGAGGTTGCAGCAGAGCTGCGCAACCTCGGGCTTGTGGTCAATACCGTTGCCGCATCCTCGCCACGCGAGGTGGGCAGGGTGCTAAAAAGCGAGCCGCGGGCAGGGGAGAGCGTTCCCAAGGGGGCGACCGTCACCCTTACCGTCAGCCAAGGGGAAAAGCAAAAAACGGTCACCGTTCCGCAGCTTGTGGGGCTTTCACGTTCGGATGCACTCATTCGCCTATGGCTCTGTCAACTAAACGTGGGCGAGGTCGTCGAGGCGCCGTCCGATGCACCTGCAGGAACCGTCTTTCGGCAAAGCCATACCGAGGGAACGGTGGTTCTGCCGGGCACAAAAATCACGATTTATATTTCACAAGAGAACGAATAGAAGGAGAAAAACCAATGTATCAAGGGTGTGGAAGAGTCATCAAAAGCAACGGCGGACTGTTTACAGTGCGTCTGTTTTTGGATGCTTCTCGCGAACCGATGCCGCTTGACGGACTCACCGTAACCGGTCGCGGCCGCGGAAGCCTGCACCGCAAGGGCTCGCTTTTGGTGGGGGACGTTGTCAAGGTCACCTACGATAACACCGCGTATTCTACAGATGCCGACGGCAGCATCAAGTGTGCCGAGGATGGCACCGGTGTGGCGATCGACGAGATCCTCGAGCGCAAAAACGCGCTCATTCGTCCGCCTATGGCAAACCTTGATCTCTTGTTCGTTACTCTTTCGGCAACCACGCCCGATCCTGTGCTCGAAACGGTGGACAAGCTCATTTGTATTGCCGAGCACAACCACATCGAGCCTGTTATCGTCATTACCAAAAGCGAGCTCGCGCCCGAATATGCCGCCGAGCTTGCCGACATCTACCGCCGCGCAGGATTTGAGGTTTTTTGCGTGGGGAACGGACTTCCCGTTGATGCTCTTGAAGAACGCATTGCAAACATCAAGAACGGCACCGTTGCCGCCTTTTCGGGCGCCTCGGGAGTGGGCAAATCCACGCTGCTCAACCGTCTTTTCCCGCAGCTGCAGCTGCAAACGGGAGAGATCAGCCGCCGCATCGAGCGCGGAAAGAATACCACACGCGTCACCGAACTCTATCCCTTGACCGATGAGAATAATTGCGGCTATCTTGCCGATACGCCCGGCTTTACAATGCTCGATTTTGAACGCTTCGACTTTTTTGAAAAAGAGGATCTCCCACTCACCTTCAGGGAGTTCTCGCCCTACATCGGGGAGTGCCGCTACACCAAGTGCTCCCACACAAAAGAGGAAGGCTGCGCCATCCTTGCCGCCGTCAAATCGGGCGTCATTCCCGCATCGCCCCACCAAAGCTCCCCCCCGCTCTACGAGGTGTTGAAGAAAAAAACAAAATGGTAAATTAAATAGGAGACGCAGGGGAAAACTTTTTGAAAAAAGTTTTCCCCTGCACCCCTTTCAAAAACTTTCGCGCAAAAATACCGAAAGGGAACTCTAAAGGTACGGACAGACAGTCGACGCAAGCGAGAGCTTGCTTTGGCTGTCGCGAGCGGCTGGGTAGCGAAGCGGCGTGAGCGTAATGAATGACAGTCCGGTGGACTGTCAGAACGCGAACGGGACCGAGCCGCAGCGAGACCCGCCAAGACCCTATCCGCTAAGAAAGTTCTTTACATTGTGACTTTCTCCTTATTTTTTGGAATAAAAATGCAAAAAGGTATTGTAAAATTTCTTTTGGTTTGGTATAATATTATTTTGGAAGGATATGGCGGAACGACACCCCCTA
>JAZSBJ010000053.1:0-2560 GCA_045602305.1 Eubacteriales bacterium
CACAGAACGACATGGCTACGATCCGACTTCCTTGTGAGCGAGCTGTTCGGGCAAGCGTTTGCAACCTTTATGGCGGAAAAGTCGAAGATCGATCCCGAGCAGTGGGCGGCGTTCGACGCATACTGCCAAGAGCGCTACGAGGAGCTGATGGACGAGGCGCAGTACGCAGGCAAGACGCCCTCTGAGGCTGTGGCGGCGTTTGATGCCAAGATCGACGAGCTGATCGCAACGATGAACGCGCATCCCTTCTTCGATAACTCCGTAGATAAGAGCTTCGCATTGGAAGACGCCTACGAGGACCGTTGGGATTACAAGTATCTCGGCGGATGCTATTACCGCTACGCGGCGGACCGCAAGGCAGAGCTATTCGGTTAATTACATCAAAAAGCGGAATCGAAAGATTCCGCTTTTTTTGAAAAAAACTTGATTTGTTTTTATTTTGGTGTTAAAATAAAAGTAGCTTTTTACAGTCAATGCTTGAAAGGAGAGGAAAATGAAGAAAAAGTGGCTCTTGCCTCTGCTTAGGCGAAGGATCGTCGTCGCTCTGCTCGTTTTGGCGCAAGCGGCGCTTTTCGTCTATTTTCTTGTCAGCACGGGGCGCCTTTCGTCCGTGCTTTCGGGCGCCTTTAGCGCTATCAGCGTGATCGTGTCCCTCTTCGTGCTTGCAGGGAAGGGAGAAAGCTCCTACAAATTAACTTGGGTATTCGTCATTCTCATCTTTCCCGTCGTCGGGGGGCTGTTGTATCTCTCCTTCGATCAGCACGCGCTGCGTTATTCCTTGATGCGCCGCGCAAAAGGCGCAAACGAACGGGTGGCGTCGCATTTGCAGGCGGCGGGCGGCGTTTGCCCCGACGCCGAGGGAAAGCTCCCAAAGGCGGTGCATTATCTTTCAAGCTTTGCAGGCTATCCCGCCTATACGCGTGCGGAAAGCACCTTTCTTTCTTCGGGTGAGGAAATGTTTTCACGCCTCAAGGAAGAACTGCTCAAGGCAAAACGCTATATTTTTATGGAGTATTTCATCATTGAGCACGGCGTAATGTGGGACGAGATCCTAGCCATTCTGCTCGACAAGGTCAAGGCGGGGGTAGAGGTCCGCATCATCTACGACGATATGGGTTGCTTCCTTCGCCTGCCCCTCAAATACGGCAAAATCTTGCGAAAATTCGGCATTCACGCCGTAAAGTTCAATCCCTTCGTGCCCTTCTTCTCGGTAGAGCAGAATAACAGAGATCACCGCAAGATCACCGTTATCGACGGACGCGTAGCCTTTACGGGCGGCATAAATCTCGCGGACGAATATATCGGGAGCGTAGAGCGCTTCGGCAAATGGGCAGACACCGCTGTTCTGATTGAGGGGGACGCCGCGTGGAGCTTTGCTCTGATGTTTCTCCAAATGTGGGAGATCGCGAAAAAGAACGAACGCCTAGACCCGCTTCGGTATCTCCCCGATGCGCCTTGCGAAGAAAAAGCGCCCTCTGCGGACGGCGCCCTGAAAGTCAAATCAAACGAGGAGCATCTCATCCTTCCGTATGCGGATAGCCCCCTCGATACGGAAAACGTGGGTGCGCTCGTGTATATGGACATCATTCAAAGTGCCAAGCGATATGTATATATCACGACCCCATATCTTATCATCGACGACCAAATGCTAAACGCCCTCACCTTTGCCGCAAAAAGCGGGGTGGACGTTCGCATTATCACGCCCCACAAATGGGACAAGCGGCTCGTGCATATGGCAACCCGTTCCTATTATCACACGCTTTGGGAGCGAGGGGTCAAGATCTACGAATACACCCCGGGCTTTATGCACGCCAAAATGGTGGTCGCGGACGACGAGGTCGCCACCGTCGGCTCTATCAATTTTGATTACCGCAGCTTTTATCTGCATTTTGAGTGCGGCGCCTATCTATACAAGACCGATTCGGTCGCGGCGGTCAAGCACGCATTTCTCGAATATATGGACGCGTCGAGCGAGGTGTCGCCAAAGCCCCTAACGTGCAACCCCATCACCCGTCTTTTCCGTGCCATTATGCGACTGCTTGCCCCTCTCTTATAAAAAGAAAAAACCGTTGCGAAAGCAACGGTTTTTTGTGTGTTTATCAGTTCACCTTTTGAGCGTTGACCTTAACACCGGGGCCCATCGTGGAAGCAACCACGCAGCTCTTAATGTACTGACCCTTAGCGGAAGCGGGCTTCGCCTTGATGACAGCGGAAAGGAGCGTGTTGAAGTTCTCGGTGAGCTTCTCGATACCGAAGGAAGCCTTACCGATGGGGCAGTGGATGATGTTGGTCTTGTCAAGACGGTACTCGATCTTACCGGCCTTAGCCTCGGTAACAGCACGAGCAACGTCGGGAGTAACAGTACCTGCCTTGGGGTTAGGCATAAGTCCCTTAGGACCGAGCACCTTACCAAGGCGACCGATAACACCCATCATATCGGGAGTAGCGATTACTACGTCGAAGTCAAACCAGTTCTCGGTCTGGATCTTCTGTACGTAATCCTCTGCGCCTACGTAGTCAGCACCTGCAGCGAGAGCAGCCTCTGCCTTATCGCCACGAG
>JAZSBJ010000054.1:0-11395 GCA_045602305.1 Eubacteriales bacterium
CCGACTTCGAAAACACGCTTGAGCTGATGGGTACAGCGGCATATCTCTCCTATTCGGAGGATGTGTACGTTTCCGAGGATCACGTATTCTTGACACACGTGTTTGCCGACAAAAAGCAAAACGAGGACGGCTCCTATACGAGAAACGCTATGACCGAGATCTCTTGTCTCTCCTACGGCGGCGAAACCTTCGAGCGCAAAGGAAGCGTAACGCTTCGCGGCTATGTCAAGGATCAGTGGAGTATGGATGAATACGAGGGCATTCTCCGTGTTTTCACCACGACGAATGCGACAAAGATCCGCGAAGAGGACTATTATGCAAATGGAAGCGTTTCTCCTTCCATCCTTCAAACGGCAACGGGAAGCTCGAACGCAAGCCTTTATTGCGTTGACCTTTCTACCTTTGAGATCGTTGCCTCCGTGATCGATTTTGCACCGCCGCGCGAGGAGATCCAATCGGTAAGGTTTGATAAGACATCTGCTTATGCTTGCACATCGATCGAGCTATCCGACCCCGTATTCTTCTTTGACCTTTCCGATCTTGATAACATCACCTATAAGGACACAGGAACGATCGAAGGCTTCTCGACCTCGCTGATCAACATTGGGGGCGGTTACCTCCTTGGCATTGGCAGAGGGGATGATTGGAGCAGCTTTAAGGTCGAGGTATACGAGGAGACCGAAAACGGCGTGCGTTCTGTATGCTCGTACGAGCTTGAGGGGGCGGAGTATTCTACCGAATACAAGTCCTATTACGTAGACCGCCAAAATCAGCTTGTCGGTGTTGGTGTTTTTTACAACCGAGAAAGCAGATATATTCTTCTCCATTTCGACGGATATGAGCTTTTAGAGCTTGTTAACGTACCGCTTTTCGGTGAGCCCGACAATATGCGCGGCGTTTACATCGACGGTTATATGTATATGTTTGGTCTTTCCGACTTTAAGGTGGAAAAGGTTTTTGGATAAAGCGAAAGCTCCCGCGAACAAGCGGGAGCTTTTTTGATTATTCTTGCGTACGCTTTGCCTTTAGAAATTTCTCGTAATGCCAAAGATTGCAAAGGTAGGACATCTCGTAATTGACGGTAACCTTACGGGATCTTCCCCTTTCATCATAGGCGCAAAAGCTGAGCTTGTCATCCTTAAAGGCGAAGCTGTCATAATCCGCAACATAGATGCATTTATCCATATCCAGCTTTGACACCGATTTATCAAAGGTGCTCGTACGAAGATAGGTTTCCGTGTCGATATCGTTCAGGAATACGGCGTAATAAAATTGCGGCTTGCCGCCCTCGTACAAATTTTGTCCAAAGCCGAGGAACTCTACATCGACCTTGTCTAAATCCATCTTCGAGGTATCCAGCTTTACACGCGCGCCGAGATTCTCAATGATATTTTTATAAAAGAGATATTCAGAGGTGATCGTATCGCTATCCGAGGGGAAATTCAGCTTAACAGCAATGGAGGAGGTGATCTGGTTTTTTGAGATCGTGGATACATTATTGCGCCGCGGTATCAACAGCCTGCCGTCGCGCAAGAAAACAAGAGCGTTAATGCCGATGTGATTGGACATTTTGGAGTCGGCATACGAGCTGACCGTAGGACCGTATTCGTACACATCACGCAGGGTAAGCCCTTCAAAGAGAGCGAAATCTATCGCCCTGTTTGTAACAAGATGATTGAACACGGTGCTTCGGGAAAGATATACGGTACACGTGTCTCCCTCAAGCGAGAAATCATCCAAGCGAACGGTGGTGGAGTTGATCTTGACAGAGCCTGTATGTGCCGAAAAGATAAGCTCATAGTTATTCATAATGAACTCGTCAAGGGTAAGGAATTTTTTCTTGTCGTCGACTACCCGAAAGGTATATCCCTTATTGATCAAGCTGTCGGCATAAGCAAAGCACACCTCCGTGCCGCCCTTTTTCAGCGTTTTTCGATAGCTCGGATCTCCGTTATAGATTTTTAGAATGTAGTTCGTATCACAATTTACCTTTAATACATCCTCAAAACGAGAAAGAATGACCTTGAAGATATAAAGGAGCATCGTGGAGAACAAAAAACCGATGATCGCACCGAGCACATTGCTTCCGACGTCCTCTGCGGCAAAGAGAAAGAACACCGCCAAAACTGCGGAAAACAACAGGATCTGTACGACGTATTTGGAGATATGCTCCTTTCTGAAAAACATAAATGCCTTTACGATCAGCTTTTTCATATGCAGTCACTTACCTCCAAAAGAAGCTTATGGATCTTTAAGGATTCAGATGCATCCCCATCGGCACAAAAGCTCTTGAAATAATGATAATAATGCTGCTTCATTCTCTCCATCACACCGAGGGAGAGCTTTTCGCCCTTATAGCGTATCTCTTGACCGCTATGATCGATATCCATTCTCTCCCCATCGTAGATCACAAAGGATTCCTTCCTATTGATGTGCTTTCGCCAATCGACCGTAATATAGGTGGGAACGCCGTCGATCACAAGGGCGGCATTTACATAAATGGGAAGGTGCGATTCGGGGCATATCTGCGTTTCAAGACCCGTAATTTCAACCGTATCAAAGGGGAGCCACATCTTGATCATAGAAAGGATGTTAACACCGCTGTCCACCCAAGTTCCCATCAGCTTACGCTTTTGGGGATCGATCACCCGACCGTCTATGCTGTACGGGTCAAGCACGGTGGTGTGTATCTCGCAGATCTTGCTCTTATCATATTTTTCGTTAAAATAAAGCACCTCAATGCCGTTTTGCCAGTGATACATCGCATCCAGCCGTGCGCCGTTATTCTCGGCGATGGCAAGAAGCGCACGGTACTCCTCCATAGAAAGCACAACGGGCTTTTCGCAAATGACATCGATCCCGCGCTCCAGCGCGTAAGCGGCGATCTCAAAATGGGTTGCGGGGGGCGTTGAGATAATAACGAGGTCGAGTGCCTCCTCGTTCAGCATTTTTTTGTAATCCGTGTAAAAGGGATACTGCGAAAAGGTGTTCCGCGATGCGGCATCCTCGCGCGCATCACACACCGCGCAAAGATCCAATACCCGAGATGCTTCCAGTCCGCAAAGATAATATTTGGTTACCGTGCCAAGTCCGATGATCGCTGTTCGCTTCATTGCGTTGCTCCTTTTCTTATGCTGATACAATTATAGCGCATTTTACCCTTCTGTGCAAGATGGTTTGGCAAAAAAATAAAATTCTGCGTAACTTACTTGACAAATTAAATAACAGGTGTTATAATACAAGCGTTATAATACAAAAAAGGGGAAACTATATGCCGCCTAGAGTTAAATTTACACAAAAGGAGATCGTCGACGCCGCTTACGAGCTTGTTCGCCGCGAGGGTGGCGGCGCGCTTTCGGCGCGTTCGCTTGCAGGGGAGCTTGGGGTATCGACAGCGCCGATCTTCACCGCATTTGAAAGCATTGGGGCGCTGACGAACGCCGTAACGGCTCGTGCCAAGGAGTGCTACAATGCATATATCGCCGAAGGGCTTTGTGACCCCCTTCCCTTTAAGGGGGCAGGGCGCGCACACATCCGTTTTGCGAAGGAGGAGCCTATGCTCTTTCGGTTCCTCTTTATAGACCGCGAGAGTGAAAACCAACTACCCACGCACTATCTGCCTGCGAGCAATGATAACGAGGCGCTGGTGCGCGGCACGGTGGAAAGTTACGGCTTCGACACGAACGATGCCAAACACATTTATAACCATCTATCGGTGTACGTGCACGGGCTTGCGATGCTATACGCCTTTGGGCACCACGTATTTGACGACGGGGATATTGATAAAATGCTATCCGAGGTGTTTTTTGCGCTGAAGGAGAGGAGAGAAAAGGAAAAATGAGCCATATCATAGAGATCAAAAATTTGTGCAAATCGTTCGGAGACGTCTGTGCGGTATCCGACCTTTCCTTCTCCGTGAAGACGGGAGAGCTTTTTGCCTTTCTCGGTGTGAACGGTGCGGGCAAATCCACGACCATCAACATTCTTTGCGGTCAATTAAAAAAGGACGGGGGAACGCTTACCGTTTGCGGACACGATCTTGATACCGCCGAGAACCGCATCAAGGGAGAGATCGGCGTCGTGTTTCAATCGTCGCACCTTGACCGCGCGTTATCGGTGCGCGAGAATCTTGCAAGCCGTGCCGCCCTTTACGGCATTGCGGGAAAAGCGTTTGACAAGCGTCTTGCCGAGCTTGCTTCTCTGCTCGATTTTAAGCATCTTTTACGGCGAAGCGTGGGCAAGCTGTCGGGCGGTGAGCGCCGCCGTATCGACATTGCACGCGCCCTGCTCCACCGTCCGCGACTTCTCATTCTTGACGAGCCGACGACGGGTCTTGACCCGCAAACGCGCAAGCTGCTTTGGGACGTCGTTGACGGGCTCCGAAGGAGTGAGGGAATGACCGTGCTTCTCACCACGCACTATATGGAAGAGGCGGCAGAGGCAGACCGTGTCCTCATCATTGATGCAGGACGCGAGGTGGCAAGCGGCACGCCGCACGCCCTTAAAAACGCACATTCGGGCGATTTTATCACCCTTTACGGTGTCACAGAAGACGCCGTGGCAGCCTTGGGACTTCCCTACGAGCGCGTAGGGGAAAGCTACCGTCTTTCGGTGGAAAGCACCAAGGAAGCAACGGGGCTGATCCTTGCAAATCCTACGCTTTTCACAGACTATGAGATCGTAAAGGGAAAAATGGACGACGTGTTTCTCGCAGTAACGGGAAAGACGCTTTCGGGGGGTGACGGACAATGACTACACTAAAGGCTTTAACGCTGCGGCATACCAAGCTGTTTTTTAAGGATAAGGGAATGTTCTTTACCGCCCTTATCACGCCGATGATCTTACTCGTTTTGTACGCGACCTTTCTTGGCAACGTTTTTCGCGACGCCTTGCTTTCAAGCGTGCCTGAGGGACTTGCGCTTCCCGATACGCTCGTTGGGGGCTTTGTGGGCGGTCAGCTGATCTCGTCCATTCTCGCCGTTTCCTGCGTGACGGTGGCGTTTTGCTCCAATCTGCTCGTGGTGCAGGATAAGGCAAACGGCACGATCCGTGATCTGACTGTGTCGCCCGTGTCCCCTAAAACACTTGCGCTTTCCTACTACATCTCCACCTTTTTAACGACACTCTTCATCTGCCTTGCGGCATCGCTTCTCTGTTTTATTTACGTTGGCTTTACGGGGTGGTATTTGAGCGCCCTTGACGTTTGCCTTTTGCTTCTTGACGTCGTTCTCACCTCGCTGTTCGGAACGGCACTTTCGAGCGTGATCAACTTCTTTCTTTCAACACAGGGGCAAATGTCTGCCGTCGGCTCCATCATCAGCTCTTGCTACGGCTTTATCTGCGGCGCGTATATGCCCATCTCTCAGTTTTCCGTAGGATTACAAAGAGTGATCTCCTTTTTGCCCGGCACTTACGCCACTTCCCTCTTCCGCAACCACGCCTTGGGGGGCGTTTTCCGTGAGATGGAGCGTTTAAGTCTTCCCGTCGAGTGCATTGAGGGCGTCAAAAAGAGCGTGGACGCGAGCCTTTATTTCTTCGATCACGAGGTGTCAAGGGGCGTGATGTTCCTTGTGGTTGGCGTTGTTACGCTTCTTCTTATCGGGGTGTACGTCGCACTTCACGCAAGAAAATACAAGGGGAAACGCTGAGATGAAGCTCTTTGCACCTGCGTATTATAAGGATTTCAAATGCATCGCCGACCGCTGTCAGCACTCTTGCTGTGTTGGGTGGGAGATCGACGTTGACGGACGCACGATGCAAAAATACGACGCCCTTTCGGGTGAGTATGCCGATGTGATCCGCCAAAGCATCGATATGGGCGGAACACCGCATTTCTGCTTGCAGGATGGGGAGCGTTGCCCACACCTTGACGGGCGCGGACTGTGCAAGATCATAACCGCGCTTGGCGAAGAATATCTTTGCGATATTTGCCGCGAGCATCCGCGCTTTTATCACGATACGGCAAGGGGGCGCGAGGTAGGGCTTGGGCTTTCGTGCGAGGAAGCCTGCAAGATCATTCTTTCGTCGGACGCATACGGAGCGATGGAAGAGGTTGGAGAAATACAAGAGGACGCCACGCCCAAGGCGTTTGATCCTTTGCCCGAACGGGAGCGTATTTTTTCCCTTCTTGCCGACAAAACGCTCTCCTATAAAAAACGCCGCGCGTGCCTTGCGCGCGCGTACGGGGTGACGCTCTCCGTCAACAGCAAGCGGGCGTGGCGCGCGCTTCTTTCCGAGCTTGAATATTTGGACGATGGGCACAGAGCGCTCTTTGCGTCCTATTCCTCAAAATCCCAAACGAAAAAAGAGGACGAGCCGCTCCTTTTGCGTGCGCTTGCGTACTTCATTTACAGACACGTATCGTCGGCAGATGGCGAGGACGAGCTACGCGCGGGGGTGGGCTTTTCCCTCTTTGCGGAGCGACTGCTTGCTTCGATGCTGCGATGCGGCGGTGACATCTACGAATGCGCGCGCATTCTTTCCGAGGAAATTGAGTATTCCGAGGAAAACACCGACATCATCAAGGGCGAATTTTTGTTTTAATAAAAAAGCGGAACGCTGTGCGTTCCGCTTTTATGTTTATGCGTTCTTCCCTTTTCTTTCGGGTACGAGGAAGATAAAGACGAGAGAGGAAAGGAGGAGCATCATCGGATAGAAAAGATTCCCGATGATCTCAAATGCCGAAACGGTATAGCCCATCGTTGCAGCAGTCGCCACGGCAACGAGAAGCTGAGCGCCGTAGGGCAAGAAGCCTTGGAAGATACAAGAGAAGGTGTCGAGAATGGACGCCGTTTTCTTGTTCGTGATGCCGTACTCCTCGGCAATCTGACTTGCGATGGGGTTCGCCATTACGATGGCGACGGTATTGTTTGCGGTAGCGATGTCTAAGGCACCCACGAGAAGCCCGATGCCAAGCTGTCCTGCGCGCTTGCCACGGAACACGCGGCGAATGGCAGAGAGCAGTGCTTCAAAGCCGCCGCCCTCGCGAATGAGCTCGCAAAGTGCCGCAACGAGTACGGCGACCATTGCCGTTTCAAACATTCCCGCGGCACCCGTGCCCATTCCCTTGAGCAAGGACGGAAAATCGACAGCCCCCGTCGCGAGCATAATGACGGAGCCAGAAACAATACCGATCATCAGCGTCAAGAACACGTTGATTCCGACGATACCGCCGATGAGAACGAGTATGTAAGGGATGATCTCAATTAAGCGGTAGGGCTTGATCTCGAATGCGGCGATCTCGGTGTTGAGAGAAAGCACGAGAATGAGCACCGCCGTCACGATAGCGGCGGGAAGCACGATGGCAAAGTTCGCGCGGAACTTATCCTTCATCGCACAGCCCTGCCCCTGGCAGGCGGCAATGGTAGTATCCGAAACGAAGGAAAGGTTGTCGCCGAACATTGAGCCACCGACCACGGTGCCAATGCAAAGAGGAAGCGAAAAGCCCGCGGCGGTCGCCACGGCAACGGCGATGGGCGTGAGAAGCGTGATGGTGCCGACCGACGTGCCCATTGCAGTAGAAACGAAGCAGCTGACGAGGAAAAGCACCAAAACGGCAAGCTGGGGCGGGACGATGGAAAGCACGAAATAGGCAACGCTCTCTGCCGAGCTTCTTCCAACGACACCTACGAAAATGCCCGCAAGCAAGAAAATAAAGAGCATCGTGACAATGTTCTTATCCCCGACACCGCGCCCCATTAGGGCAAACTTCTCTTCCAGCGTTTTGCCCTTGGTCTGCAAAATTGCGACGAGAATGGCAATGAGAAAGATAACGATGATGGGTACGGAATAAAAGCCCATCGAGATCTTTAAGACATACTCGAATACGATGCCGACCGAAAGGTAGAGCACGACGAAAACGAGTACGGGCAAAAGCGCCCAAGGGTTGGATTTTTTCATAAAAGCTCCTTAATCAAATGGTTTTGAGCATCGAAGCGGCAGCTTCGAGATGCTCGGTCTGAGTTGCGTTTAGGGCTTCGATTTTGGGAAGCGCAGAAAGGATGGGGGCAATATCAAATTCGGTAAGTTCCTTCTCAAAAACACGCTCTGCGATCTCTTTTAGGAGCCGTCCAAGCTCCCGTGCTTTGCCGAGCGAGCCTGCACATTTCCCCAAAGCGACACCCTCAAAGAGACGGTCGCCGAGCCTTCTCGCCGCTACGGCGAGCCCTACGGGGTCACACGGCAAAACCGAATCCTCACGCGTGGTAAAGAAGCGATGAAGCCGAGCCTTTTCCTCACTGTCAAGCGAAGCATCCGCACGCTCCAAAAGAAGCAAGGCGCGGGCATAGGCGTGCTCCTTTGCGAGAACACCCTTGGCGTTCAAATACGCTCTGCCTGTGTCGCCAAAAGGAACGAAGGAGAAAAAGTCAAGCAGAATATAAAACTCCATCTCCTTTTGTCCCGAAAAATCGATGCCGAAGCGGCGCGAGTACACATTGGCGGTCGATGTTTCCGTCATATACTCGGTAAAAAGGTCATAGCTCGTGCCGTAAAGATAGGTGCCACCAAGCGCACGGATCTCTGGTGTCGCCACTAAGGCACTGATGTATTGACGATACTTCATCCTTTTTCCTTTCGCGCAAAGCGCTTTTTCTATCTTGTTTATTATACACTATAAAAAGAGAAAAAGCAAGTGCCGATAGGCAACTTGCTTTTAGAAAGGGGTTGCTTTTTTTGAAAATATGTGATAAAATAAAGGAGCCAAACTAACTGAATATACGTGATGGGGTATTTTATCTTTATGGGATAAATATGCTCTTTTTCGTCACACTTATATTATCGGATTTGATAAAAATGCAAATTCCATTTATGTAAGTGTGGCAATCCCCATTTCACGTAAAGTTAGTTTGGCGACTATCGGAGTTTGCGTTTTTTGTGCGTCTGCTTCGGTAGGCGCACTTTTTATTTATATTCAAACAAACGAGAAAGAGGTGTACTATGAATTATCAAACCTGTGTGAATCTCTCCGCGAACATTAATGAACTAAAAAGAATAGCTGGTGCGTATATTGAAGATTGCAGGCGCCTAGATATCAACGAATTAAAAGCCAGTTTAATCAAAACCGAAGGACAATACACATCATACGAAAATATTGAAAAACAATTAAACATTTTGAAATTACACGAAAATCCCATCGTGCGAATTATAGTTCCTATATTTCTGCAAAGTTATTTGCTTGATGAGGACGAATATACTTCACCTTGTAAAGCAAGCGAAGAAGCGATATTAAATTACGAGCAAGCAGTTATTGACGAATCCAACAATTTTGACTGCAAAAATATGTCAAAAGATTTTGCGCTTTTCAAATTTATGCTCGATAAAGCTTGGGAATACGGCGAAAACATCTCCGTAGATGAAAAGAATTTAATTGAGGAACTGCGCAAATATTTAAACATCACAATAAGAGAACAAAATATGCTTGATGCTAAAGCAAGTCGTTATCCTACGAAAGGAAATGTTTTACACAGCCGTTCAGATATTGATGTAGCAAGGAAAGCATTACAAGCCGCTGGATTGCTCTTTTACATAAAAAACTCTGAAAACGTTCCTTGCGACATTATACCCGATGAAATTGCATTGTGTTTGAGAAAATATTATGGTATCGAAATCAAAAATTATGGCTACAAGCAAATGATCCAATATGTGACCAAAATCACAAAGAAGCAATATTTAATTGATGTCATCAACAAATACAACGAAAATCAAAATACGTCTATCGTGGATCTCCCTCAAAACCCCACCATTCCTCTTTTACAAGAAATCGTATTAAAGACGATTAAGCCCAGCAACCTCATTGGAGGATATTCTCCTCGTGACGGTTTGGATCTTTCTGACTTGTCAAAATGGTGCGGCAATTTAGGACTAAATGTTTCCGGATCGAAAGGAACTCTCATAACACGCATTCTAGAATACTACGATAAATTAAGAAAGATTGAAGTTTTAAGCGAAGATGAACGTGAAAAATATTATAATGTCTATCACGAATTAGCTTGCAGAAACTTGGTTTTTTTACGCGAAAATCATATCATATCGAAAGATTTGGAATGTGAGCATTATTTTGAAAAAGCGACAAATTATCTATTTGAAGTTTTATTGAAAAACAAACCTTTGCTCTTAACGGGAACAGAGCATCCAGACGGTAAACTTTCTTACAATGATAGATATATCTTGTGGGATAACAAATCCAAAGAAACTGCTGTAAATTTACAAGACCATATTGCACAGTTTGATAGATATATTAGAAATTCAGATAAGTTGGTTTCTGTATTTATGGTTATCGCCCCTGCATTTACAGAAAACAGCATCAAAGAATGCGTCAAATATTCGCTCAAAAACGATACGCAAATTTTGCTAATTACAGCAGATGAATTAAAGGAAGTTGCAGAACAGTGGCATAAATCCCATCCTGATGAAAGCTTTAATTTAGGTTTCTTTAAGCAAAACGGAAGATTCGACAAAACAATGCTGATGTTCTAATAAAAAAGCGCAAGCTCTGCTTCAATGCGTGCTTGCGCTTTTTTTATCTGCCAAAAAGGCGCCCGCGTTGCGAGCGCCTTTTATAATTTATTGTGTTTTTGAGCCGTTTTTTGCCGTGTTAATAGAGGATACAAGCATCACGCGGATGCTTGTACACGCGGAGTCGAGAGCTTTATATTCTTCCTCGGTAATGTAATTGGTTTTAGAGAGAAGCTCAAGCCAATATCCCGTTTCGTTCGCTTCTTTGAGGGCGATTTGAAGTCTAGCAATAAAGTCTGCTTTGCCGTGTGCATACTGCGCTTCGCGGATGTTGGCACCGATCGAAGTACCGCTTCTGCCGATTTGATTGGAAATGATAGATTCACGCTTTTCTTTGAGTGACTTTACGAGATGGATGATTTGGACCGCGAAGTCCATAGATTGCACGGAAAGCTTATCGTTTCGCATAGCAAGACCGCCTTTCTCGGTTTTATTAAAGTATAAAAACGGTGTGTCAATGAAGCATCGCCCGTTGGCGATATGAAGCAGAAGCCTACGGCTTCTATGAAGCAGCGGCAAAGCCGCAATGAAGCGAAGCGCGCTAACCTTTATCGTGGCAAAGCCACACTTCATAGCCGAAGGCTGCTTCATAAGCGAAGCGTCTTCGTGCGCGAACGCGCGCTTCATTCGCACCAAACAAAAAGCGGACTCTTGCGAGTCCTCTTTTTGTTTGGTGCGAGAGACGGGACTTGAACCCGTACGGTGTAACCACACGCCCCTCAAACGTGCGCGTCTGCCAGTTCCGCCACTCTCGCACGAACATAAGGTATTATCCACGAAGAATTACGGTCTGTCAAGGGGTTTTGGTAAAAAATTTTTATTTTTTCTTTTTTGTCTTTTTTTGCCAAAGTTCCCCGTAAAATCTCTTTAAAACAAGGCG
>JAZSBJ010000055.1:0-4644 GCA_045602305.1 Eubacteriales bacterium
AGAAGGCGCGACCTTGCCCTCAAAAAAGTCGAGAGGCCCGCGCACCGAGGAGATCCCGTACACCGTCACCCCGCCCACGCCCGCCGCCTCGGCGGCGTTTTCCCTGGGGACGAATACGGTTCTTCTGCCCGCGTCGCGTGCCGCAAGCACGAGGGGAAGCACGCCGCGCGTCGGACGCACCTCTCCCGAGAGCGAAAGCTCTCCGAAAAAGCTCTTGTCCTCGGCACAAAAGTCCTTTGGCAGACGCTTTGCACTTTGCAGGATGGAGAGCAGGATAGCAAGGTCGAGCGAGGAGCCCTCTTTTTTGCGGTCGGCGGGGGCGAGGTTGACCATCACGTCGGCGTTCGGGAACGGGATCGCACTGCTTTCCATCGCGGCGCGTACGCGCTCCTTGGCTTCCTTGACCGCCGTATCTCCAAGACCGACCATATCAAAGCGGGGAACGCGGCGGCGGACGGCACATTCTACCGTCACTTCAAACCCCTCGATCCCCGAAAGTCCTGCGGTGTAAATCGTCGAAACCATAGAGTCGCTCCTTTTCTTTGCCGCTTTTGCGGCGCTTCCCTTTTATTGTAGCATTTTTTTGCGCGCTTGTCTACCTTTCGTGCGAAAAAAGTGCAAGGCGCGCGCATAGCGCAAAACACACTTGCTTTTTTTGTTTGGATGTGCTACAATAGGGATGAAAAACAATGCGGAAAGAGATATGCATATGAAGAGAAAAACCCTGATCGCACTCATCGCCGCCATAGTCCTCGTTCTTGCGGTGGCGCTGGTGCTTTATTTCGTGCTTCGCCCCGAGGACCCCGCAAAGACCGATGCGGACGGCGACGGCATTCCCGACAGCTATGACAAAGAGGAAGAGGATAGCCTTGCGGGGGATAATAAGGTCGATATCGGAGATTTCTTTGACTAACCAAAGAGGGAGATTTATTTAGGCATAAACGCAAGCAAAATCAGTCTACCCTTTTATCTCTCGACATAAGAATTCAGTAAAAAAAGCGATTTTCTCTTGAGAAAATCGCTTTTTTGTCGTTTTTGAATAAAAACGACTTGCTTTACTGAATTCTTAGCAGTATCTTAAAACTCGCTTTTCTTTTTGCGCGTCATAAGCGCGTCAACTGCCGCTTTGGGTGTGGTTTTTCCCGCCATCAGGTCACGCACGGCAAAGATAATGGGCATCTCAACTTCGTACCTCTCGGCGAGCGCGCAGGCGGCGGGGAGCGCGTTGAAGCCCTCGACCACCATTCCGACCTCGCGCCTTGCCTCTTGCTCGTTTCGTCCCTCGGCGAGAAGCGCGCCCGCGCGGCGGTTGCGGCTGTGGGTGCTTGTGGCGGTCACGATGACGTCGCCGATGCCCGCAAGCCCGTAAAAGGTTTCGGGCGCGCAGCCCATCGCGAGCCCAAGGCGCGCGATCTCCGCCATACCGCGCGTCATTAAGGCGGCGGCGGTGTTGTCCCCGTATCCGAGCGCCGCGGCGGCGCCTGCGGCGATGGCAACGATATTTTTGAGCGCGCCGCAAAGCTCCGTACCGCGCACGTCGAAAGCGGTATACACACGCAAGCAGGTGCTGGAAAAGAAGTCCTGCACGCGCACGGCGGCGGCATTGTCCTTGCACGCCGCGACGATGACGGTGGGGAGATTTTTGGCGACCTCTTCCGCGTGGGTAGGACCGGAAAGGGCGACGATGGGGAGCGTTTTCCCTGCCGCCGCAAGCTCCTCACCGATGACCTCGGACATAAAGAGGAGCGTTTTTTCTTCTACGCCCTTGGCAACGTCGACCACCGTTTGCCCCTCGCACAGATGGGGTGCGGCGGCGCGCGCCGTGCTGCGTACGAACACGGACGGCACGGCAAACAAAACGAGTGCCTTCCCCGCGATTGCCTCGGCAATATCCGCGGTGTACGCGATACTCTCGGGAAGCACAAGCTCCGCGAGGTTCTTTTGACGGCGTTCTCTTTTTAGCGTTTCGATCTCGTCGGGGAGCGCCGACCAAACGGAAACACACTTCCCTTCCTTTGCTAGGGCGGCGGCGAGGGCGATGCCAAAGGTGCCTGCACCTAGGACGGCGATGGCGTTTTGCTCCATAACGGCGTTCCTTTCGTTGGTTTTTCTTAAAATAGCGCGGTTTTGACAACCAAAAGTTGTCAAATTACTTGTTTAAAGCCGCTTCCGCCTCGGCACGGTCAAAGGTGATGATGGCGATCTTTACGGGGGTGAGGGGGGCGTTCTTTGCGTTCGTTTCTACCTTGGCAACCGCTTTGACGTGCTCCATTCCCTCAATGACCCGTCCGAACGCGGCGTATTTGCCGTCGAGCGCGGCCGTGTTGCTCGGCGAGGTTTCGGTCACGATAAAGAACTGCGAGGACGCCGAGTTAAAGGCAGATTCAATATATGGGATATACTCGTCGGGAACGTCGTAGCCCGCGTAAAGGTATTCTTCTAGGGAAACGCCGTTGGCGTCCGTGATAACACAGCCCGAGCGCGCCATCGAGATGGTGCCCTCAACGTGCTCGATGCCCGTGTCCACGCCGTTGTGCAAAAATTCGCCCTTGATGTCTTCATCCGCACCGCCCGCGCCGGTGCCCAGGGGGTCGCCGCCTTGGATCATAAACTTCTCAATGATGCGGTGAAAGGTCAGTCCGTCGTAGAAGCCGTCGTTCACGAGCTTCGTGAAGTTTGCAACGGTGATGGGCGCGTCGTCCTCGTAAAGCTCGATGGCGACAAGTCCGTAGTCCTCAATCACAAGGTATGCAACGGGGTTTTCTCCGCAGCTCGCAAAGGCGAAAAGGGAAAGCAAAATCAGCGCGAGCGCCAAGACGAGAGAGGTGATCTTTTTGGTTCGTTTCATAGCGGTTTCCTTCATTATAATAATATAGGGGCAAAAGCGGATGTCCGCCCTTGTTTCATAACGAATCTATTATAGCAGAAAGCGGGCGGATTGTCAACAATAATTTCACACGGTGATGCGCTAAAGCGCGACAGGAAAAGGGGCGGGCGCGGGTGGTCGGTGTGTGGGCGGCTTGAGAAGGGGTTTGATGGGTCGTTGATGTGGGTCGGTTGATGTGGGGCTTCACCTTGACGGGCGAGTACAGCGGTACGAATTTTTCAAAAGCACTTCTCTGCAAATGCACGCTTTCCCCGCGGCAATACACCTTAGTGCGCTTCCCTGCGCCGCTTTGCGGTTTTTGGTGTACCGTGCGGCAAAAGGAGCGTTTCCCCTCTTTTTCTGCTTTTATTTGCGTTTTCGTGTGCTTTTATAATGTTTCACGTGAAACAACGCAAAAATTCACCAAAATTTCGTTGACATCGCGTGTGCGGTATGATATACTATAAAAAACAAAGAGTTTACCTCTTCCCCGCCCTTTTTGTGCGGGAAATGAAAGGAGAATGACCGTGGGAGCAATCGTAGCATTCGCGAACCAAAAAGGCGGCGTTGGAAAGACCACCTCTGCCGTCAACATTGCCGCCGCGCTGGGCAAAATGGGCAAAAAAGTCCTTCTTGTGGATATGGACCCTCAAGGAAACGCCACAAGCGGTGTCGGCATTAGCAAAAAAGAGATCAAAAAAAGCATTTATGAGGTCTTGATCGGCACGGCGACCGCCGAGGAAGCGATCATCGTGACGCGATTTAAGAATTTATCCGTGATTCCCTCAAATATTGCACTCGTGGGCGCGGAAATCGACCTTTTAGAGGTAGAAAAACGCGAGGGCTGTGCAAAACGCGCGCTTGACACCCTGCGCGATCGCTATGACTACATATTTATCGACTGCCCGCCCGCGCTTTCGATGCTGACGGTCAACGCCTTTGTGGCGGCAGACGGGCTGATCATCCCGATGCAATGCGAGTATTTTGCCCTCGAGGGGCTTTCTCAGCTCACGGGGACGGTCAAAAAGGTGCGCCAGCACTACAATCCCAACCTCACCATCACGGGAATTTTGCTTACGATGTACAACGGTAGGCTCAATTTGACGGCGGGCGTTGTGCGCGAGCTAAAGAAATACTATGCGGACAAGCTCTTTAAGGAGCCCATCTCCCGCAGCGTGCGCCTTTCCGAAGCCCCCAGCTACGGCGAACCCATCTGTTATCACGAGCCCTACGGTAAGGGCGCGCTGGAATACCAGGCGGTCGCCAAGGAGCTTTTGGGCCGCATTTAAGCACACTTACAAAGGAAAGCTAACGTTTCACGTGAAACAAAACAACGCGGAAATACCGTGTTTCACGTGAAACAATCACCAAAGAACGTCGAAAAGAAAGGAAAACCCCTATGTCTGCCAAAAAATCCGGCCTCGGTAGAGGCATTGATTCCATTTTCTTGGATAACGAGTTCGAAAGCACGCCCGAGGGGGGCGTAAAGACGCTTCGCATCTCGCAAATTGACCCCACAATCGGACAACCCCGCAAAATCTTCGATCAAGAGGCGCTTGCTGGACTTGCCGATTCTATCGCCGCGCACGGTGTGCTTCAACCCATTTTGGTGCGCGAGGTCGCGCCCGACCGCTATGCCATCGTGGCAGGTGAGCGCCGTTGGCGCGCCGCAAAGCTTGCCGCTTTGAGCGAAATCCCCGCCATCGTGGTGGAAATGGACGAAAAAACCGCCGCAGAGGTGGCTTTGATCGAAAATATCCAGCGCGAGGACCTAAATC
>JAZSBJ010000056.1:0-8130 GCA_045602305.1 Eubacteriales bacterium
GCGATCTGCTTTTTAAACAGCGGAATGACGCTTCCGTTTGAGCCAAGGACATTGCCGAAGCGCACCGCCACAAACTCGGTCTTAGAATGCTTGCCCACCGTTTGGATGATCATCTCGCAGATGCGCTTGGTCGCACCCATAATGTTGGTGGGGTTGACTGCCTTGTCGGTGGAGATCTGTACGAAGCGTTTAACGCCGTATTTATCCGCCGTTTTTGCCATATTAAAGGTGCCGAACACGTTGTTCTTTACCGCCTCGCAGGGGCTGGTTTCCATTAGGGGGACGTGCTTATGTGCCGCCGCATTGAAGACGATGCCGGGACGGTATTTTTCAAAGACGCTTTCGAGCTTTCCCTTGTCGCGAATGCTACCGATCAAAACGAGAAGGTTGAGCGAGGCGTGCTCTCTGCGAAGCTCCTGCTCAATATCATATGCGTTGTTTTCGTAAATATCAAAGATGATGAGCTGACGGGGACGGTGCGATGCGATCTGGCGGCAAAGCTCACTGCCGATCGAGCCGCCACCGCCCGTGACGAGTACGACCTCGTCCGAGATATAATCCATAATCTCATCGAGATTGACCTTGATCTGCTCTCTGCCGAGAAGGTCCTGCACCTCGACGTCGCGGATCTTTTCCACAGCGACCTCGCCCGTTGCAAGCTGATAGAGTCCGGGGAGCGTTCTCACGCGTACGCCCGGGATCTGGCAACGGCCAAAGACCTCTTTTCTTACCTTGGGGCTTGCCGAAGGAATGGCAACGAGAATGCCCTTGGCGCCGTGGCGTTTCACGACTTCCTTGATGTCGTGGGTGGTGCCCTCGACGAGAACGCCGCCAATCGTCATACCCTGCTTAGATAGGTCGTCGTCCACGATGGCGACGGGACGATAGCCCGTTTTCGCAGAGCCCATAAGCTCACGGATCATCACAGCACCTGCCGAGCCTGCACCGACGATCACGATGGGCTCGTCGTCGCTTCTGTGCGCGTGGCGCATCACAAGCTCGTGACGCAGGCAGAAGAAGAGGCGCACGCTGAGCGCCGCGCTGAAGAAAAGAATGAGATAAAGCACCGCGTGTAAAAGGCGCACGGCGGACACAGCAACGACGTAGATCGCTTCCGCCGCCGTAATGAGGAAGAAGGCAAACAAAAGGTTTAACGCATCCACAATGGTGAAGGAGCGATACGCCACAAGATACGAACGGCAAAGGGCGAATGCGGTAACGGCGACGCACAGGTGCATCAAGCCCCACCAAAGGGTATCAAGACTAAAAAGCCCGAAGGAGCTTGCCGCAAGAAGCACGGCAAACACGGTAGCAATGGCGGAAAGGATGACGTCGGCGACGATCTTCTTTGTAATGCTTATTGCGCGGACCTTGTTCTGCCACGCTTTTTTTACTTTGTTAGACATAAAAAGCTCTCACTTTCAAGGATTTGTCACACATAAAAAATGGAGTCTAGTTCATTATACCACAAATTCTCTTTAAAAGCAAGGTTTTTGGTAAAATCCGAGAAAACAAAAAAGAAAAGCGCAGTCAAACGCGGTTTTCCGCGGACTGCGCTTTGTGAAAATCAATATCTATCTACGGGGAAAAGAATCGCGAGCTGGCCGACACGGCTACGGTAGGTCGTTTGCTGCTTCTCTGCGACAAGGCGGCGGCGGATCTCTTCTTTGACCATCTCAAAGGGAATCTTCTCTGCAGGATTCTTTCCGTCAAGACGGATGAGGTGATAGCCAAACTGCGTTTTAACGGGACCGCGAAGCTCGCCGATCTCCATTTCGAAGCAGGCGCTGTCAAACTCGGGAACCATTTGACCTCTTCCAAATGCACCGAGCGAGCCGCCTCTTTCCTTTGAGGGGCAGGTGCTGTGTGCCTTTGCGGCATCCTCGAAGCTCACTTCACCCGCGCGGATCTTTTCGAGAATGGCGAGGGCTTCTGCTTCCTCGGCAACGAGAATGTGCGAAGCCTCAACGGTTTCTCCCGTTTGCATCTCGCTCTCGTGCTCGTCGTAATACTTCTTTACGTCGGCGTCGCTGACCGTGATCTTGCCGAGCAGCTTTTCCATTGCGTAGTCGATGAGAAGTCTGTCCTTTAACTGGGCGAGCTTCTGCTTGAAGCCATCCTCGTATTCAAGAAGGCTTTTCTTGGCATCTGCCAAAAAGAGCTGGTTGGCGATGAGCTCCTCAAGGATCATCTTTTGTCCTTCGGGGTTGTTGTATGCACTGCCACGCTCGCCGAGGGCGGCGATAAAGCGGGCAACGTCCTCTTCGGTGATGGGCTTTCCTGCAACGGATGCTAAAATTTTTGCGTTCATATCATTTTCTCACTTTCCGCGCGATACGCGCTCTATTCGTTATTTTACCACAAGCGAGAGAGAAAAGCAAGGGATTTTCCTATATTTCCCCAAAGAAAAAGAAAACTGCCCCGAAGAGCAGTTTTCTCTAAATGATCTTAGATTATTGGCGATCGTACTTTACAGTGCAAGCCTTATCCTTGTACATAACGACCTGCGTTCTGGTAGAAGCCGTCGAACCTCTGCCAAGACCCCAAACCTCAGCATTCGACTCGAGCTTATCGTTCAAGGAGAACATTAAGTAGTAGTCGGTGTTGTGCTGGGTGGAAGCGGTGGAGCAGAACTTGCCCTTGGTGTCTGCTGCCTTAAGCTGACCGCCCACGAGCTCGTAAAGCATCGTCGATGCGTTGAGCTGGCTGTCCGTGACGGTAATGCCCCACTTTTCCTTCACAACATCTTTGGTAGGAGTATCAAGATACTTGTTCGTATTTGCAAGGTCTTCCCAAGAGATTCTCAGGTCGTTGACCTGCAGGCAAACACGGATAAAGTCACCTGCAATGAGCGTCTTACCGTCCGTGAAGGCGTAGTTGGTAACGTCATCGTTCGGAGCGCAGCCATACTTAAGACCCGTCTTTTCAAAGTCAACGAGATCCTGGTCCTTCAAGGGCTCCTGCTTTGCGCCGTCCCAATCCTTGTATGCGTAGTTCGGATCGGCAGTACCCTCGGTCTTTGCAGGGATCTGCAGCTCTACAATGTAAGAGGGCTTGTCGACACCCTCGAGATCAAGGTCGTCGCCGGTGGAGAAGTAAGCGTTACGAACCTTGTAGTTGATCTCCTCGTAGTGCG
Organism: Eubacteriales bacterium; assembly: GCA_045602305.1. Taxonomy (GTDB): domain Bacteria; phylum Bacillota; class Clostridia; order Oscillospirales; family CAG-272; genus UBA1740. The sequence continues at coordinate 3,137 of JAZSBJ010000056.1, forward strand.
TGCTACGACCGCCGAAGATACCCGTAACGGCACCCTTCCAAGAGTGGCGAGGAAGTGCGTATTTACCGATGTTCTTTTCGTTGTTTTCAATGGTACCGTTGCCGTTCAGGTCGACGTCGGCTGCCGTTGCAGCAAGACCGATACGCGTCTTGCTCTCCTTCAAGCCCGTGTTCTGCTCGAAGCAGTACCAAAGCTCGATCGAGTCGTTGAGCCAAGCGTCGGCACCCGAGGAAACATATGCTTCACTACGGTAGGTGAAGGTCTTATCGTACACCTCGATGAGGAGATAGATCCATTCGCCGTCCCAAAGCATCCAAGTGTCTGCCTCAATATCAGGTTCTGCGTAGGTGCCCGAAAGCTGTCCCTTGCTATCCAGCTCATTGATCGTGAGCGCATTCGTCGAGGTCTTCTTATTGTTGTGGGCAAGGTATGCGCCACTTGCGTATTCGGCATCCTTTACACCGTCCACCTCAATGGTGTTGGCAGCGACCTTACCGATGGTACCGTCGGTCGAGCCCATTACGGCGTTGAAGGTGCAGTCCGCATAGATGCAATCCTGAGAGGACTGGAACTCTGCGTCAGGATCCTCAACAGCTGCCCAGTTCTTGAAGTACTTACCGAGTGCCGTGGGGCGCTTGGTGTTCGTGAGCGCCGCACCCTCTTTCAGGGTAAGGGTATCAAACACTTCCGTACCGTTCATCAGGGTAACGGTTACGTCCTTCTTTTCACGGACTACGCTGTAGAGCGTGAGGTCAGACTTGATGTTGAGAAGGCACTCCGAAAGACCCTCGGTCTCCTCGGTTGCTGCCATTGCCGCAGCCTTATCCTCAAGCCAACCGACGATAACGAGATCCTCAAATGCCTGCACATCCCCATCAAGAGGGTGACCGTCGAAAGAATAGCCCCAATTACGGTTGGGAACGGAGTTCGAGGAAACAGGGTTATCGTCTGCAGTGAACAGCTCGTTACCTGCCTTATCGATGTACATAAAGGTGACCGTGTACTTCTTACCGGTGTCGGAAGCGTCACCGCTGGTTCCACCGCCGTTGCCGCTATTGCCGCCGTTGCCGCTATCGCCGCTGTTGCCGCCGTTGTCACCGGTGCTGCCGCCGTTATCGGGCGTGTCATCACAAGCGACAAAAACGCTGACCGCGAGAACGAGAACAAGGACAAGCGTCAAAACTTTCAAAAGTTTTTTCATCTTTTCTCTCCTTAAAGAATTTGTTTGCAAGATGCGTTATACATCAGCACATCTTATCATAGTTATTGTACCAAAAAGGGCGAATTTTGTAAAGGGGTTTGGATGTTAACAAATTGTAAATCCATAGGTTTTATGGTCGTTTCTTCCATATTTTATTGATACTTTTTGTGCAATATGACGGAGAGCAAAAAAGGCGCCCCGACAAGAGGCTTGTCGGGGTACAAAAATTGAGACATATCAGCCGTAAATCGCCTTTTTTGCTTCCTTGAAGAAGCGGAAGGTCTTTTCAAAATAATCGTCGCATTTGGGGGTATGCTTGGTGGGACACCAGGGGGCGGTAATATATCCCAAGATCCTGTCGTCATCCGCATATCTCTTATAGTATGCCATAACATCCTCGGTATTGCAGTCACAGCCTGTATCGACCGAGGCACAGGGAATGTACTTATAGCCGTATTCCATCATAGGAAGAGAGATTAGCCGAAACTTAACGTTGTAGGGGTCCTCCTCCACGTAGGAGATATCAAGATCGGGGAAATTCTCCTTGTAATAGTCGATATACAGCTGCTTTGACGAGATGGGTGTCCAATTCTCACGGCGAAGTGCGTAGTAGTAATAGGGAGATACGACGAGCTCGTCCTTGTCGATCTTTTCACGGAAAAGCTCGGGCATATCCTGCATAGAGCTAGACCAGATCCAAGGGGTAGCACCGAGCGCAGAAACGACGCCGCAAAGGTATTTCAAATCGTGAAAATACAGTTCTCCACGGCGAAAAACGGCGTACTGATAGTCACGAAGATAGAAGGGTCCCTCTTCGTCCATACCGAGATGGATATAAGCGGGATGCTCGAAGATCTCGTACACCTCTTCGATCAGCTCCTTCGTTACCTTGTAATAGGTAGGAGAGGAGATCATACGCGAATAGTCGCCGAGCCACATATCGTGGGTGGTTGCGAAATTGAGCTTGGGAATCAGGGCAATTCCCTTCTCGCGGCACTTTTTTACCTGCTCGTGCGCCCAAGCGGGGGTATATGCGTCAGGCTTTGCGATTTCGGGATGACTGTCAAAGCGAATGCCGTTGCCAACGTCGAGAACGATGGCGTTCATTCCTGCATCGGCGGCACGGTCAATGATCTCATTCCACACATCCTCCTCAAAATAGGCGGACAGGGGGGAATTTAAGAATTCAGAATGGCGCCACATATCCATAGAAAGATGGACAAGAATGCCCCAAAGCTTTTCCTTTTTCATCGTTCGTCCTCTCAATTACCGTAGATCTGTTTCTTTGCTTCCTTAAAGAAACGGAAGGATTCCTCATAGAAGGTCTTGCCCGTTTCGTCGGGGCGGGTGGCGATCCAAGGGGCGGTCACGTAGCCGAGGATCTGGCTGTCGATGCCGTTGTCGCGGAAGTATTCCATTAAGTCGACGGTGTTCCAATCGCAGCGGTTGAAAACCGAAGCGCAGGGGATATAGCGGTAGCCCTTTTCCATCAAGGGCAGTGCCTTGGCGCGGAAGTTGACGAGGAAGGGATCCTCCTCGACGAACTTAATGTTCATCTTGGCGTAGTCGCCCTCGTTATAATAGGTGACGTACTCCTGACGGGACTCAATGGGGGTCCAGTGCTCGCGGCGGAAGGCGTTGTAGTACCAAGGAGAAAGCACGAGCTCGTCGGGCTTAAACTCCTTTTCAAACGCTTCGGTCATATCAAAGAGAGGGCAGGACCAGATCCAGGGCGTAGCACCCAGGTTCTTGATGCAATCAACGAAATAGCGAATATCGTGCATATAGAGATCACCCTGACGGTAGACAACGAAGTCGCGGTTTGCCTGGTGCTTATTGTCCTCCTCGTCCATACCGACGTGGATATATGCGGGGTGGTCGAACAGCTCGTAAACCTCTTCAATGAGGTCCTTCGTCACCTTATAATACACGCTCGAGGAGATCATACGCGCGTAATCGCCAAGCCAGAGGTCGTGGGTCGTGGAGAAATTGAGTTTAGGAATCAGAGCGATGCCCTTTTCGCGGCACTTCTTTACCTGCTCGCGCATCCAATCGACGGAGTATGCGCCTTCCTTTGCGATCTCGGGATGGCTATCAAAGCGAATGCCGTTGCCGATATCGAGAATGATGGCGTTCATTCCTGCGTCCTTGGCGCTATCGATGATCCCGTTCCACATATCCTCGTCAAAGACGTGGGAAAGGGGGTTGTCAAGATATTCGGGCACCTGCCACATATCCATAGAAAGATGGACGAGAATACCCCAAAGCTTTTCGTTGTTCATAAAAGGCTCCTTATGCTGTCGTTTTTGGAGGCGTTGCCCCATACCGAAATGTTACCATAGAAAAAGGGAAAAGTCAATATAAATAGGGGGTTTTTTTGTAAAAAAACAAATTGGACACATCACAAAGGATCTCTCCCAAATGATGTGTCCGATTTTTATGATAAGTGATTTAGACAAAAGCGTTTTTGAGGGAGCAGTTTTTTGGGGATGCGCGCCGTTCTTCTGACCGAAGCCGTAGTTTCCTACGGCGAGCGTGTCGGAAAGCGGCGCTTAGCACCGAAATATGCCCATCAAAAATTACTTGCCGGCTTCTTCGATCGCAACCGCAACCGCAACGGTCATACCGACCATCGGGTTGTTACCTGCGCCGATAAGACCCATCATCTCGACGTGTGCGGGAACGCTGGACGAGCCTGCGAACTGTGCGTCACCGTGCATTCTGCCGAGGGTATCGGTCATACCGTAGGAAGCGGGGCCTGCTGCCATATTGTCGGGGTGCAGGGTTCTGCCCGTACCGCCGCCCGAAGCAACGGAGAAATACTTCTTGCCGTTCTCGATTGCCCACTTCTTGTAGGTACCTGCAACGGGGTGCTGGAAGCGGGTGGGGTTGGTGGAGTTACCCGTGATGGAAACGCCGACGTTCTCAAGGCGCATAATTGCAACGCCCTCGGGAACGCTGTCGGAGCCGTAGCACTTTACCTTTGCTCTATCGCCGTTAGAGTATGCGGTCTCGGAGAGAACCTTGACCTCTTCGGTGTAGGGATCGAACTCGGTTTCCACATAGGTAAAGCCGTTGATACGGGAGATGATCATTGCGGCATCCTTGCCAAGACCGTTTAGGATAACGCGAAGGGGCTTTACGCGAACCTTGTTTGCGTTCAGTGCGATCTTGATTGCGCCCTCTGCTGCGGCAAAGGACTCGTGACCAGCGAGGAAGCAGAAGCACTCGGTTTCCTCGGAAAGAAGCATCGAGCCGAGGTTGCCGTGGGCAAGGCCTACCTTGCGGTTTTCCGCAACGGAGCCGGGGATGCAGAACGCTTGCAGACCGATACCGATCGCAGCAGCGGCGTCAGCCGCCTTCTTGCAGCCCTTCTTGATTGCGATAGCGGCGCCTACGGTGTAAGCCCACTTTGCGTTTTCAAAGCAGATCGGCTGGGTTTCCTCAACGATCTTGTAGGGATCGATGCCGTATGCGTCACAGATCTCCTTGCACTCGTCGATGGAAGAAATGCCGTATTCCTTTAATGCGGCGAGGATCTTCGCCTCGCGTCTTTCGTAACCTTCAAACTTAGCCATTGTTACTCGTTCCTCCTATTATTCCTTACGGGGATCGATGTACTTCACTGCGTCTGCAAAGCGACCGTAAGTACCCTTCGCCTTCTCGTATGCCTCGTTAGGCTCAATGCCCTTCTTGATCATATCGGTCATCTTGCCGAGAGAAACGAACTCGTAGCCGATTACCTGGTTGTCAGCGTCAAGAGCCATTCTCGTGCAATAGCCCTCGGTCATCT
>JAZSBJ010000057.1:0-2497 GCA_045602305.1 Eubacteriales bacterium
CTTCTGCCGCTAGGCTGCGCAGGGTGCCCGAAATTTTGGCATCGGGCAATTCCGCCAGTACGAAAATACCGAGAAGGCGCATATCGGGAAATCCGCCCGTGAGTTCGCCCTCCATCGCTTTTTTTTGCGTTTCCGCATAGCCCAAAAGATGATAGCCGTCCGCCTTCTTCTTCCGTATAACGGCGAGCATAGCGCTCTTCGTCTTGGCGTCTAAGACCCTCGCTCTTCCCTCTTCGCTGACGAAAGCAGCCTCTTCCACCAAACGCTCGGCATCGCCGCCTAAGATGGAAAACGTTCTGCCGCTCTTAAGGCTTGTGAAGGATGCGAGTGAAAATCTGCCAACGGCCGTCATCGAGTGAAGCCGCAGCTTGTCCGCATCATCACTGTGCGAGCGACAATACGAAAGCAAATTTTTCTCCATTAAGCCCGAAGGAACCTTTTGATGAATGGCTTGCACGGCGGAACACACCAGCGAAAGCTCGGAACAAGACGCATGGGACGCGGGGGTAAAACGCTTTCCGTTACCCGCTTCAAAATATCGCACGCTGAAACGAGAGGAACGGTACAAAGAGCGAGTAGATAAAACAAAGCTATCCAACTCGCACAGTCGCTCCGCCACCGTAAGATCAGCCAAAAAAGCCTGTTGCGTACGCAAAAGGTGACGGTTTTCTTTCAAAAAGATCACGTCACAAAAGAGTTCAATAAAATCCGTAGGCGCAAACGCGAGCAAAACAGCAGAGACCGTCAAAGCGTGATACAAAAGGGTTCCGTCCTTCGCTTTCGCGCTATACAAGAAAGCCGCTAAAAGCAAAAACAAAACCAGCACGACGGTAACGCGTGATGCCATTCGGCACACAGCCCCCTGTGCCTTCACCGAGTCAGACTGAAAATCGTCCTCATCCGACACATCCGCCTGCTCCGTCACAAAAGCAGTCGCCACACCCTCGCGTATAACGTCACCGGGGGCAAGAAAATTATGCGATTCCTCCAAGGTATTAAAGCAAGCACCGCCGTATTTCTCCACAATGCGGCTGTCCTTCCCTCTTCTGCAAAAGACCTTGATCGCGTTCTCCGAAACAAGATGCGCGTAAGAGTATAAAATATCGCCCTCTTGTAATGAGATGAGATCTCCTACCACCAATTCTTCGGGTGACACATAAAGCATCTCGCCTTCTCTTATCACGCGAACCTTTGGCAAGAGCGCTTTACCAAGCGCTCCGTTCGATTTCGCGCGGAAGGAGAACAGCCAGAACAAAACGATCAAATAAGCGACGTAGAGGCACGCGACAAACAAAGCGGAAAGGGGCGAAAGCGCCGTTAGAACGACAACTGCAAGCAAAAGGAGCGGCAAGGAGCCGTTTCGTATTATTTGTAGCAAAAACCTTAAAAACGCATTTTTATTTTGAGGCAGAATGTTGTTTTTGCCAAACGTTTTCTGCCTCTCCTTCACTTCCGCGCAGGAGAGCCCGTCACGCGCGGATGTAAGAAGTCTTTTTTCCATGCGCATGGTGTTTTCCTGCGCATATTTATCGGTCCGCATACTACGTTCCTCTCCTTTCTTAGTTTTTACAGACATACGACAGACAGTTGACCGTTTTTCACCGAGACCTTTGCGACCGTCACGGCAGAACGGCTTTCAATGATGCGTTCCGCCAAAACGTCCTCAATTTCCTTTTGAATATACCGCCGCATATTTCTTGCGCCATACTTCTCGGAATAGGATCTCTCGGCGATCAAAGCGAGCGCATCCTTGGTATAAGAAAGCGAAATGCCCTGCTCTGAAAGCGACTTTTTCATCTTTTCCATCTGAATATCCGCAATGGCGGCAAAATCATCCTTGCTCAAGCGACGGAAGGTGATCACGGCATCCACGCGGTTCAAAAATTCGGGGCGCAAAAAGCTTGCGAGCGCTCTTTCCGTTTTTTCCTTGCTTCCCGCTTGGGGATCGGTGGAAAAGCCGCTGATGGCAGAAGAAGAATCCGATCCTGCATTGGTCGTCATCACGATGATGGTGTTTTCAAAATTCACTCGCTTTCCATGGGCATCCGTCACCATACCGTCGTCGAGTATCTGAAGCAAAATGTTCATCACGTCGGGATGTGCTTTTTCGATCTCGTCAAACAAAACGACAGAATAGGGGCGGCGACGGATCTTTTCCGTCAGTTGCCCCGCCGCATCAAAGCCAACGTATCCGGGAGGGGCGCCAATGATGCGAGAAACCGAGTGCTTCTCCATAAATTCAGACATGTCGAGACGGATCAGGCTTTCGGGTTGCTTGAACAAGTCCTCGGCCAATACCTTGACAAGCTCTGTTTTTCCAACGCCGGTCGGACCGACAAAAATAAAGGAAGCCGGTCGGCGGCGCGCGGACATCTGGACCCGACTGCGCTTAATCGCCTTTGCGAGTGCAGCAATCGCCGCGTCCTGTCCGATGATATGCTCCTGCAAATGGGATTCGAGATCACGCAGCTTCGCGTATTCTGTTTCCTCGATTTTA